>DASWUO010000494.1:0-4544 GCA_036401615.1 Bacilli bacterium
TGCAAGCTCATTTCCTCACCAAGTTTAAGGTAGATTGACGATCCCTCCACACCGTAGGCCCGTTTACTTACCTTGACCTTGTCCGATAGATTCCCATGCTCAATGGCCACGATAGCTGTCATAATTTTAGTTAAGCTGGCAATCCTCATTTGTTTATCCCCGGATTGGCTGTATATCATTCTACCTGAATGAACATCAATTAAAGCGGCTGCTTGGGCATAGGTGCTGATGGATGAAGGTGCAGCGTAAGCAGGTAGATTATTATTGAATAGCGGGGAAACCAAGAGGGATATCACCAGCAAAATAGTACTCGAAATCATTACAGGGGTTTTAATCATGACGACCTCTTCTCCAAACTTGTCCTTTTTTAATGTATATGCGTCTGGTTAAAAAAGAGAAGTGTCAAAGGGAGGACGCTAAAAACTTGTGATTTCCCCTTAGGATGGTTATCATTAGTTTTGAGGTGGATTTAAACAATGGAAAGATTACAAAAGGTGCTGGCACAGGCTGGAATTGCTTCAAGAAGAAAATGCGAGGAAATCATTCTGGCCGGTAGAGTAGAGGTCAATGACGAGAAGGTTACAACCCTGGGGACGAAGGTAGATCCGAATAACGATCTGATCAAGGTCGATGGACGGGCTATTAATGCGGAGAAGAAAATATATGTGATGTTGAATAAGCCCAAAGGGGTTATTACAAGTGCAGAAGATCCCCAAGGACGCAAAGTGGTTACCGATTTTCTTAGGGGAATTAATGAGAGAGTGTACCCGGTAGGACGGTTGGATTATGATACGGATGGATTGCTTATCCTAACCAACGACGGAGAATTTGCAAATATGTTGACTCACCCGAAACATCACGTTCCTAAAACTTATCATGCCACTGTAAAAGGGGTGCCTCATGGAACAGTCTTGGAGAAGCTGCAGAACGGGATTATGCTTGAGGATGGCATGACAGCTAAAGCCGAAGTGGACTATATTGATATTAACCCGGAAACCAATCTTTCCGTCATTAAAATTGTGATTTATGAAGGCCGAAACAGGCAAGTCCGCAGAATGTTCGATGCGGTCTCTTTTCCTGTGATTAAACTAAGAAGGGTTCAATTTGGCCCCATCTTTCTGGATGGACTTCCACGCGGTCAATATCGCCATTTAACAAACCACGAGATTCGTGAGTTATCCGAAATGGCATTAAACGAAACATAAGGGTAAGAGTCACATAATGTTCATAACACAAATCCATTGACCTACTCATATTTCGTTATAATATGAGTATATTTTAATTTTTAGCAGGTGAGAAAATGGGCAAAACGAAGAAGTATATCCAAGTGGCCATCTTGGGCGGTATTTTGCTGATCGGTGGATGGGCTATATCTGACAGTTTATTCTCCGACCATAAAATTCCCCAAGTGGGCGACCGGGCACCGGACTTTACTTTGCAAGGATTGGACGGTAAAGAACACCGCTTATCCGATTATAAAGGCAAGGTGCTGTTGATCAATTTCTGGGGAACCTTCTGTCCTCCGTGTGTTAGGGAAATGCCGGCAATGCAAAGAATATACGACAAATATAAAGGTGAAGATTTCGAGGTGCTTGCCATTAATCTGGATGAAAGCACCGTAACAGTGCAAAGCTTTGTTAAACAATATAAATTAACATTTCCCATCTTAATGGATAAGAATACCGTTCGCAGAAAATATGGGGTATCTTCCTACCCAACCTCTTTCTTCGTCGATTCGAACGGCAGAATCACAGACATTGTCATCCAAGAAATGACCGACGCTTTTATTGAATCACGAATCACTGCACTCAACAAGTAAGGAGGTTGCTTACGTCGTGATTGAAAATACGAAATGCGAATGCGGACACCAGAATCATATCGGTACTGTATTATGTGAGTCTTGTGGTAAGCCGCTAATGGAGATAGAAGGGACAATCCCTTTAGAGATGAGATACGATGGCGTTGCCCGAAGATCCGAAAGGGCGAATCCCACTTTCATCGATAAGGTGTGGAGTTTTTTTTCTTCCGTTAGAATTGCTGTATTTCTCATCTTCATTACTTTATGCGGTTCCATTCTTGGTACCATTCTCCCCCAGGAAAATACTTTTCTTAATATTGACCCAAGTGTGTATTATAAGGAAACCTATGGCACCTTCGGTTATATTTATTATTTGCTTGGATTAACCGATACTTATAATTCATGGTGGTTCCGACTGCTGATTATTTCCATAGGCGCCTCTCTTGTTATTTGTTCATTGGATCGTGTGCTGCCTTTATACCGGGCTCTCAGCAAACAAAAAATTAAAAAACACCTTGCCTTCCTCCGTGGCCAGAAAGTAGTATATTCCACTACCCTTGATTTTGCACAAGAGCATACATCCGAAGCTCGGGTGGCCCACGCTTCCGATTGGATTAAGGAACTGGTGCCGCATCTGAAAAAACGCGGGTTTCGGGTTTATACAGAAGATTCTGCTTTACTGGCGGAAAAACACCGTTTCAGCCGCTGGGGACCGTACATCAATCATATTGGGTTGATTATATTTCTTCTGGCCATTCTTATGCGGGGCTTGCCGGGTTGGCATATGGATGAATATTCCGGATTTCTTGAAGGGGATCTTGTGAAAGTGCCAGGCACCCATTATTATTTGCAGAACGAACAATTTACCGAAGAGTATTATACGGAAGAGGAACTGCCTCCGGAATCCCGCGGGAAAGGCAAGCTGTTAGCCAAACGCTATGAAACAAAAGCGGTATTATACCAATGCAGTGCGGCATGTGGGGATCCTGGAGAAGCAGAGCTTAAGGTGGTGGCACGCCATAACATTACGGTGAATAACCCGCTGCACTATAAAGGGTTTTATGCCTATCAATTCGATTATAAACTCACTCCCCAGCTAAGATCCGTTCGGGTAACGCTAAAGAATGCAGGAACAGGAGAAAACTACGGGCAGTTCCTTCTGGAGATGAAGGATCCTAAAGATGAATATGAGGCAGGCCCCTATAAGTTAAAGTTAAGCGATTATTTTACAGACTTTACCTTCGAGAATGGCAAGCCCGGCACGAAATCCCGGGATCCGAATGCCCCGGCTTTTATCTTCTTAATTACTGGACCGGCATTGCCGGAAAGCGGAGAAATCTATATCTATTTCCCGCGGGATATCGACAAGCAAAGATTTAACCAAGACAAGCTTAATGCGGCAGTTGCCGGTAAATTTGACATCTCGGTCAATTCGATGGAAGATGATGTGGAGATTGCTAATTATACTTCCTATCTGAATCTGCGTATCGATAGAGCACTGCCTTATATTTTTACAGGCGCCATTATCTTTCTTATAGGGGTAGTCATGGGCTTGTATTGGCAGCACAGACGTATCTGGATTAGAATTGATGAAGGAAATCAGCTTACTTTAGGGGCGCATACCAACAAAAATTGGTATGGTTTAAGAAATGATGTTACCTCCGTTCTTGCCAAGACAGGATTGAAAGTGGAAGCCAAATCGTTAGATAATGGAGTGAATCATCAGTGAGCTTAATGGAAATTAGCGGGTATAGTTTAATGATCGCTTTTTTGTTTTATACCCTTTCATTCTTCTTCTTCGTGATATCTTTGGTCGGGAAGAGATGGAGCAACAGAGATCCGCAAATCCATGCCAAGCGTTGGAGCAAGGCGGCCTTACTTCTAACCTTTATCGGATTAATTGCCCATTTGGGTTACCTGGTCACCCGGTGGATTAGTGCAGGGCATATACCCGTAACCAATATGTTTGAGTTTTTGACATTCTTGAGTATGATGATTGTTGTAGCTTTTATTATTATATATTTCATCTATCGCACTGCCGTTCTTGGTGTTTTTGCCACGCCTGTCGGTATCGTCATCATGGCATATGCCTCCGTGTTTCCTCAAGAAACGCAGCCACTAGTCCCGTCTTTACAAAAGTTTTGGTTATATATTCATGTAACTACCGCAGCCACGGCTGAAGCTTTCTTGGCCGTCGGGTTTGCTGCAGGATTGATGTACCTCTTAAGAACAATAGATTTTCAATCTGCTACCGCCGCAGCCCGAAAGTCGCAAAGAGGAATAGAGTTTACCTTATTTACAATTCTGATCCTCATCGGTTTTATTATCATGAGTTTTGTTTTCAAAGGAATGGATTATCAGGCAACCTTTACGCATGAAGTGGTGACCAAGGAAGGCGGAGCGAACGTCACCACCACTGAAGACATCACTTATACGTTCCCTCCGGTGATTGCTCCAAACAACAGTCAATTAAAAGAGATGGAACCTTTCCTGGGGTTAAAATCCCCCTTAGTGGAAGCTCCCTATTGGATGCAAGGAATCAACTCCGGTAGAAAGCTGAATACTTTATTCTGGTCTATTCTAGGGGGATTGCTATTATACGGCTTATTGCGTCTCCTAGTGCGCAAACCTTTGGGTGCAGCGCTTCAACCCGTATTAAATGGCATCGATCCTGATGACCTGGATGAAATTAGTTATCGTTCCATTGCTATAGGATATCCGATTTTCATTCTGGGTGCTTTAATTT
>DASWUO010000495.1:0-14043 GCA_036401615.1 Bacilli bacterium
TCTAATGATGACCTTCACCTTGCGGTTGCGCAGCTTAGGCGTAGTCAGGAAAGTGACCTCGTGTTCCCCGACCAATCTTTCTTCGAATTTCTTATTGAAACTGGCATAAGAACGCACAGGCAATCCGGTACCGATGATGTATTCCACTTCTTCTACATTGTTGTAGGATGTGGTGCCCACCGGCGAATTCATCAGTCCTACGTAGGCCAATGAGGTTAAAGCAACGATTAAAGACTGATCCGATAACGCTTTGTTGGCCGTAGCATCCAACTCGTAATTATCTTCATCTTCCATGGCCAACAGCCCGACAAAAAACCGTTGATTGTTCTTGCCCAAGGCCGGGCTGTGAACCATAACGTCCAAAGCCTTGATTGCCGAATCCTCTTCTTGCAAAACTACTCTTTCATAACCGGGTGCAATTACATTAGGGACAATAACCGGTTCCCGGCTGCCGTCTACAATAATCTTGATACTATCGTTACCTACATCTATGCCCGCAAGCTTAATCATGCCATAACCCCTTTTTTCCAAGAATACAACTAACTCTAAACTTTCGACTTTTTTCTACAAAATCCTCCTTCGTGGAAAAAAAATTTAATTATTTTTAAAATATAGCAGGTTTTTTGGTAAGTTATGCCGAATAAAGTTATTTCTCGAAAGTAAAACTGACTGCAAGGGGTACACATATAACATGAAAAGCAAGTGGGGCAAACGTAGATTCACCTTTATGATCATTCCGGAAGCCAACCGCTCCGTCGTTCGTTTTAAAATTCCAGCTGTCATCCTATACATCATTCCTATTGCAGTCCTCTTGATGCTCACCACTACATTCGCGGTTTATATCGTACATATGAAAAGCGCATTTGTCACCAAACAGTTAAAATCCGAACTGGAACATAATAAAGATCAATATAAGGAAACCGTGGGGGATAAGAATAAAACCATCACAGAACTCCAGAATGACGTGATTACCCTCTCCCAGCAAGCCCATGAAGTAAAGGCCAAGATTGAGGAGCTTAAAAAACTCGAGAATGACATTAAAGGGATTCAAGGAAGTGACCGTCCGGCGGCCAAAAGTAAACCTGTAAGCGTTGTAAATCCGGACTCTGTCGATTTAGGGATTGGAGGCACGCTGATCCCTGTGGATCAGGAAGAAATTGATCAGCTGATCAGGAATACCAAGAAAAGCTTTACCTCTTCTTTCGGTCAAACGGATGGTCTGTATGAAGCATTAACCGACGCCAAGAAGCAGGTGCTCGCGGAACAATACCTGTTAAGAGTGACCCCGTCACTGTGGCCTACCATATCGTTGAGAGTCACCTCCATCTTCGGCTACCGCAAAGATCCTTTCACAAGGAGACCGAGCTTCCATGCCGGTGTGGACATTGCCGGAAATTCCGGGGATCCCATCTATGTTACTGCAGATGGCACCGTTCAATATGCCGGTCGCGATTCCGCCCACGGCAATAACATCATCGTCAAACACGCAAACGGCCTTCGCACCCGTTACATGCATTTAAAGAAGATTCTCGCTGCCGAAGGGGACAAGGTTCTCCGTGGAGAGAAAATTGGACTTTTGGGCTCCACAGGCCGAAGCACCGGTCCACACCTGCATTATGAAGTCAGCCAAAACGGGGAAGCAGTTGATCCCCGCCCCTATATGCAATTGACAGGAAAGGATGAAATTCAACATGTTCAAGAAGAAGAAAGTCAAGATTAACCCGAACACAACAGATACACTCGTGGGAGAGGGATCCGTGTTCGAAGGACGAATTAAATCGGAAGCCAGCTTGCGTGTGGAAGGCCAGATTATTGGAGATATTGAATGTTTAGGGGATGTAACGGTCGGGGAGCACGGTTTAGTGAAATCCAACATCTCAGCCCGTGACATTACCATTGCCGGTTCGGTACATGGCAACGTGGTAACCAAAGGCACTTTAACTATCACTTCTTCCGGACAGTTGTATGGCAATACATCAGCCCACTCCCTGATCATTGAAGAGGGCGGTATCTTTCAAGGCGCCAGCAAAATGGATTCCAAATCGGCTACCTCGGATAACCAAGAAGTCGACAAATCGGCCAAAAATTACAATCAGAGCTACAGCACACCGCCCGCAGCTCTGTAACATGGTTTTGTTGAGCGGGAACCACGCCGCGGATAGAATTTCGCCGCTCTAACCCGGTTATTCCCGCTTAAAACTAACTTTGTCGTGCAAATCCCGCGCTCTAACCCGACTATTCCCGCTTACAGTTCAAATCCTTTCCCTCAAACAAGCAGTTTTTTTACTGTAACCCGACTATTCCGGCTTAAAACTAACTTCAGGTTACAAATTCACCCATTTCTCCAACCTCTAAGCTGCAACGTCCCTCCCCACCCCATAAAGTAAACCCCGGTCGTCATTCCCGGTGATGCGGATGGAACCTCTTGTTCCATCCGCAATCCGAGATCCTTCCTCCCATTTGGGGATCCCCTTTTACTTATAAATCTCCATCTCAGCAAACTGCATTCTGTAGTAGTTTGAATCATTAGGATTGGGACGCAAATTGGTTCCTGTCACTTTAATATATCGGGCCGTTACGGGTGTAAAGCTAAAAGATTGAACAACGTTTCCGGGCTGCGCATAATTGGATCGGGTTACTACTGTTGTCCAGTTTGTATTATCTGTTGAAATTTTAATTGTAAAATCAACAGGGAATCCTTGTCCCACATTGTTACCATCATTTCGGGGGTACAAATCAACCTTGGCAACGGTTTTACTGCTCCCCATGTCCAATTGAATATATTCCGTATGATTTACGGTAAGTGAATTTGAACTGGTCCAACCCACGGATCCGCTTACTGAATTACGTTGACCATCATTGATGCGGCTGATCCCCCAATCACTGCTCTCCCCAGAGCTGGAGGCGGTAGAAGCGGCTCCGAAAGCCAAATTACTAAGTCTGGCGATATAATTCTTGGTCATATTCCAGTACATGTAATGATCCATCACATCATTCTTATTCAGCCATTTCTCGGTAAGCCCCTCCACATTGCTTGTATCGGTTACAGCCACGGCTGTTTCTTCGGCATACTCATTGAATGAATTAATCATGACGATCTGCGGCTTTGGATTCTGCTGCATCACTCTATCCCAAGCCAAAAGACTGTAGTAATCACCCTTCGCTCTGGAAATCGGTGTATAGTTTGGTTGGTTGGCGTTATGCCCCGGCATCACGACTGTAACTTCGCTATGGACATTCGTGCCTGTTGATGGCGTATACCAGCCGTAAAACCCGGCTGGGGTGCCGCCTTCAGCATACCTGACCGTAAATTTATTCGAGTTTGTCTTGTCCCCAGTCCAATTGATCCATGCATTCCTGTCAGTGCTGTTACTAAAGAGAACCAGGAGCGGCTTGCCGTTTAAATGGTAATAATTAGCGGTGCCGCCATCTGCCGTATTAACAAAGTTGTTCCAGGTTTCCCCGGCTTCAAATTCTACAGACTGAGGTTCATGCGTATACTGGATATCGCCAATCGCTAAGGCATATTTTATGTTTCTATGACTTGCATCACTATTCCAGTTCTTTATTCTGGATGCTGCAGTTTTTGCCCCATAGTAAATATAATAATCATCTACATAGATCCCGTTGGTTTCATCAAAAAGCAAGAAATCGATAGATGCAGAAGCTATTGTGGACAAATGCTCGTCTACGACTGCCGTGTCAGTACTAGAATACTGTTGATAAGTGCCAAGCGTCAGTGGAAGATATTTAATATGATGATCCGTCCAAAAATTATGAAGATTTGGTTTAAAGAAACGGTAGGGTTCCACTTTCCAGGTGCCGGTACTTGCATAGTAGGCAACCGAGGCCTTCCATCCGTAGGTGTCTCCCGTTACATTTCCTTGGAATATCTTTGACGAATCATAGCCAAAACCGGAGTTCATTACTTGCACAGGTGTGGATAAGCCCTGTCTATATTTGCTGTAATTTAACCCATACCAATCACCGCTCTTACCGTCCTGATTCTGATCGAAATTGAAATATACAAAAGCATCCGCAAAACCGTCGCCGTTCGCATCAGACACCAATTGATTTTGAGATCCGTATCCATGGCCTATTGTCCATTGGTAATACGCTTGAAATACAGTGCCAGTGGAAGGCGCAGCATACCAACTGCCATCGCCGTTGATGAAGATGATGGCATCACTTTTACCGTCACCGTTTACATCACCCATGAATTGATTGGTTGAACCGACGCCATGGCCCGTTGTCCATTGGGTATATCCATTGAATCCCCCGCCATTGGAAAGCGCCACATACCAATCGCCTGTCTGGCTGATGAAGATGATAGCGTCACTTTTACCGTCACCGTTTGCATCAGCCATGAACTGTTTTGCCGATCCGACACCATGCCCGGCTATCCATGCACCAGGCGTATTGAATCCGTTTCCATTGGAAAGCGCGACAATCCAGGTACCGGTAGTTCCGTTATAGGCAATGGCGTCTTTCTTGCCGTCACCGTTTGCGTCAGCGAGAAATTGATTGTTTGATCCCGTACCGTGTGCTGTAATCCATGCTGCAGGTGTACCGA
Organism: Bacilli bacterium; assembly: GCA_036401615.1. Lineage (GTDB taxonomy): Bacteria > Bacillota > Bacilli > Paenibacillales > DASWUO01 > DASWUO01. Next base: position 4,574 of record DASWUO010000495.1, read on the forward strand.
AACCGTTTCCATTGGAAAGCGCAGTATTCCATGTTCCAGTCGAACTACCAAAAGTAATCGCATCATCCTTGCCATCCCCATTTACATCGCCCAGGAGTTGATTTGTACTGCTTCCAAAACTTGTGATCCAGGTTGTGTTAACAGCCGGTTTCTGAGAATACCAAGTGCTGTACCATATCCCGACTGTCGTTGACGTCTCCGCACTGTCCACTCTGGGAGTTGCAACTGAAATACTTACAGCCATAAGAATGGTAACAACCATAGAAATCCAACATTTTTTCATCTTTATTCCTCCTCCATTTTCTGAATCATAGCATGCATACGCTTTCAAACATATTACCCTAAAGGATTATCTTTAGCTGCTTCATTGTGGAGCAGAATGAGATACTTCGTGTTCCTGACTTTATATTTCAACAGTATATTTCTCACGTGCACCTTCACCGTATTTTCGGACATGATCAATTTTTCAGCTATTTCACTCCTGTTGCAGCCTTCCAGAAGGAGGGCGGCCACTTCCTGTTCTCTTCGCGTCAGCATAAATCACCCTTTCACCGAACCCGCCGTAATTCCGCTAATGATGCTTTTTTGCATGATGATGTAGAAAATAAGAATCGGCAGCATCCCTAAAACAAACATCGGCAGCAGCGAACTCCAATCTGTTGAGAATAGCCCAACATTGGAATAGATCATACGGGTGATGGAAAAATATTTGGTTGAGGTGATAAAAAGCAGCTGCACGATAAAATCATTCCAAAAAGCGACAGACTGGATGATAGCGATCGTACCCGTCACCGGCCAAAGCAAGGGGAAACATATACTCGAGAAGGTTCTAAGCACTGAGCAGCCGTCCATCGTTGCTGCTTCTTCAAGTTGGATAGGAATGGTTTTTATAAAACTGTAATAAAGGAAAATGACAAAAGGAATATTCGTAAACACAAAAACAAGCACTACACCAAGCAGTGAATTCATTAGATGCAAGTTTGAGAAGATTTGAAAGAGAGGAATGATGATCATTTGAAAAGGCACCATAATCGCCGAAATCATCAAAATGTAAACAAATCTGTGGAACCTGGTTCTTTTCCTGACAAGCGCATAGGCGGCCATTGAACCAACTAATATAATCAGCACTACGGCACTGGCGGTAGTAAGGAAATTATTCATAAATACCTTCTCATAATTCATGTCTGCCCACGCCGTTATATAGGCGTTAAGCGTTAGATCCGACAATGGAAAACCCATAGGTCTGGAAATCACTTCCTGCGGAGGCTTAAGGGTATTCACTATTAAATAATAGAAGGGTATTAGAATAGCTAGAGACAAAATCCATAATAATATTTCCAATAAAATATTCGACTTAGCCGACATACTTTTTGCAGGTTTCATGATAGACTTTCCTCCCTCTTGGAGAGATATTTCAGCAGGATCATGGAAATCACCATGATGACGATCAGCATCATTACGGAAAGAGACGATGCATAACCAAACCTGTTTTCTACAAATCCATAATTGATGATAGAGGAGGTAATGGTTTCCGTAGCATAGCCGGGGCCGCCGCCTGTAAGCGCCAAAATTTGGTCATACACTTTTAACCCGCCGATGACGGACAACAAAACATTAATCGTCATGGATGGCGCCAAGAACCTTATCGTAATATACCAGAAAGTTTGCAGTTTAGTAGCTCCGTCCATTTTTACAGATTCATAGATTTCCGCCGGGATGCTCTGCAAATTGGCTAAATAGATGATCATAGCCCACCCGGTGGTTTGCCATACCGCAACGCCGATCGCTGATTTTAAAGCAAGACTCGGATCTCCCAACCAATTATGGGGTAAAAAATCAATTCCCAAGCCATGAAGGATATAATTTAAAAGCCCGCTGTCACTCGAGGATAAGATGAAAGACCAAAGGAACCCTATAATTAAACTGCTAAAACACCACGGAATGAAAAAAATCATTCGCAATATGTTCTTCGTCATAAGCTTTGCGTTAAGGGCGACGGCGAGCGGAATGGCTAGAACATTCTGAAACAGGGTAACGGCAAAAGCAAAAATAATCGTATTTGACATGGCGGCAACAAGCCGGTCATCCTTAAAAACATCAAAATAGTTTACCAGCCCAATAAAAGAAAAATGTTTTTTATATACACTATAGTCCGTAAAACTATAAGTAACCGATTGAATGGCAGGCCATAGAAAGAAAATAAAAAATCCTAATAATGCCGGGAAAAGTAATATCTCATACTGTATAGAGACCTTAAACTTTTCTTTATTAAACATGTTAAGCGCTCCTTAGAACCACAATTCCTTGAATGTAAGTATTCAGTAACCCGCTATCGTGAACCATGTACATCCATTTTAAGAGCCGCGGCAGAATGAAGTGCGCTTTTCGACCTTATTCTCTTAAACCCTGATTGCTTTCGCAATATAGGGTCTAAAAATGACCCTATTGTTCTAGAATCTATCCATTTCGGAGCCCATTCCAGAAAATAAGTGCTTTTTTGAACCCTATTCACGAAATTCATTTTTACATTAGGGATATAAGGGCCAAAAGGCCCATATATCCCTAAACACTTAGGGCTGTCTCATTTCGACTTAGTTTACTGTAATTTCAATTGGGCTGCGACATACTCGTCTATGGCTTTCAAACCTTGATCAACCGTTTTTCTTCCTGAGACTATTTCTTGACTTGTCTTAAACCACAATCTTACGAAGCTTTCTCCATTTATCTTCTTAAATCCAGCCCAAGGCGCATAAACTCTGCCGGCACCCAAAGCATCCTGCAACCCTGATAACGATGGATCCAATCCGCCTTGAACACCTTTTATAGTAGGGCCGCCGCGTGTGCCTTTAATATATAATGCGTCACCCTCGGGCGTCGCGATAAAATCAAGGACCCTCAATGCTTCAGCCTGATGTTTGGAATGAACATTCACACCGCCGCCGCCGCCAATTCCTCCGACAGCCCATTGTTCACCGCCGGCAACAGCGGGGTAAGGGAAGATATTAAATTCAAAATCGGGAGCTTTGGTATGCATATCGGCCACTTGCCAGTTCCCCATACTGATCATGGCGGCCTTTCCAGTCAGGAATTCGTTAAGCATATCATCAACTGACATCCCAAAGGCATCTGTTCCGATTATATCTTCTTTAACAATTCTATAAAATTCTTCAAGACCTGTTTTCCAGCGTTCAGAATAAGTTGTCTTCCCTGCTTCAATATCAGGCTCAATGATTGCACCGGTAGACAGGACCACCCCAAGCGCCATCTTTCCTATGACATCCCCATCTTTATCCCCTGCTGAAATCGGCTTAATTCCTGCTGCTTTGAGTTTTTTGCAGGCCTCGATAAATTCATCCCACGTTTTTGGAACCTGGATATTGTGGTCTGCAAATATTTTTACATTGTACATCATGCCTTGGAACCAAGTTTCGAAAGGCAATGAATAAATTTTGCCGTCGATTTGAGCAGCTAGTTTCACGGCATCGCCAAGCCTGCTGACCATAGGTTGATCATCCAGCGGAAGCGCATAACCGGCTTTAATCGCATTAAGATCAAATGGAGCAATATCCGGCCCTTCCCCTGCAGCAAACTGGGCGGCAAGAATCTTCTGGGTTTGAGCGTTGTCCATAAACGTAAATTGTAAATCGATATCCGCATTCTTCGCTTCAAAAGCCGCTTCCAACTCTTCAAACAACTTGGGATTGTAATTCGTTACAAAGGTAACAGGCACTTTTTCAACCGGTTTAGCTTCCTCAACAGGAGCTGGTGTATTCGCGGTTGGAGCAGCAGTAGCGGCAGGTGAATCCGAATCCGTGTTATTTCCGCACCCCGCCAATACAACTGAAAAGATCATGAAGCAGCATAATACCAGGAAAATATTTTTTCTCATGTTAAATCCCCCATCCATATATTTTTTTAGATATGCGCCAGATGGCAGTCCCCCTGGAACAACTCTCTAATAATTCAATCTTAAACGCAATCGAATTACTTTGAAATAACGATGTGTTTGGATTTATGTTCTAATATATTGCAGATTTCATTACCCTTATTAAAGCATGCAGCTTTTTGAAATTTTAATCATAATGCTTGTCCCTTCCTCTTGTTTGGTTTGTATTTGAAACGATCCTTGCTCCCCATACCTTAGTTTTATCCGCTCGTATACATTTTTTAAGCCCATACTTTTCGTATGGGTTTGTTCTTGGTCAAGCCGTTCATTTACCCGTTCTAATTCTTCCGGGGACATGCCTTGTCCGTTATCAGAAACAATAAAAGTGACGAAATCATCTTCTTCATGAACTGAAACCTTCACCAATCCGCCTGAAAGCTTCATCTTCAATCCATGGATCAGCGCATTCTCCACCAAGGGCTGCAGCATCAATTTGGGGATTTTATAATGTTCTATCTGTTTATCCGCATCAATCTTATATTCGTACCTTCTACTGTTTCTGCTTTCTTGTATTTGCAAATAAGATTCCAGATATCTTATCTCGTCTCTAATAAGCACGGTCTCTCCACTTTCATATAAAACATAATCAAACAGCTTGCCTAAACTCTCTATCGTGTTTTCGATATCCTTTGTTTTATTCAGTACAGCCATGGAATGTATAGACTGCAGCGTATTGTTGAGAAAATGCGGATTGATTTTGGCCTGCAGCGCACTTAGTTCCGCTTCCTTCTGTTTAATTTTTACAATATAATTCTCATTGATCAGTTTTTTTAATTCCTCCACCATTTTATTAAAATGCCTGCTTAACATCCCAACCTCATCATTATTTTCTACTTTCACCCCGCTGTGGTAATTCCCCATACTGACTTGGTCCATTCTGTTCTTTAACTTAAAAATGCTTTTCGTCACTTTCGAAGAAATAAAAATAGAAATGGCCATAGCTATAAAAATCGCAGCAATGATCGTAAAAACCGTTGTATTTCTAACACTTTCAGCAACCTGTCCAATGTTTGTCATCTTCGTGGCTATGACTGTTTTCCAGCCGGTTATGGCAGAAGTGGAGTAGACCACCAGTAAATTTTGATCGCCTTTGCGGTCTATATACGTTCCTTTGTCATTTTTAATAATATGGCTTAAATAGTCAGCTTTAAATTTAGTAGCTATCAGTCTATCGTCCTTGTAAGCAATGATACTCCCCGAGCTGTCCAATATATAAATATCCTGGGAACGGTCCAGATTTAATTGGTCGAAAATACTGTTTATTTTATTAATATCAATATCAAAAATCAAAGCACCTGCGTTTTCTTTACTGCCCTTCAGCGGATCCCTGACAGGGATGATGGCCGATATGACATAGGTGGACGGCGGATGATCATAATAATAGTTGTGCCGGTGGGGCCCGACAAAGGCTACCCTGATCAAATGCCCAACGTGATTAGTAAACCAGTCCTCTTTATTAAAATCAAAATCTTTTCTGATAGAATTGTTTTTGTCATAGATCGATTTTCCGTTTTTTACCACTATCAGATTATCGATATACGGGATCATATACGTATATTGACTGAGGATGTTTTGCAGATTTTTGTTATAGTCCAACTGATCCACATAACTTGAAAAGTAATTTTCCACGGTATCGATCAAGGTTTGGTTGTTGGCGGTAATGGTTGTTATCGTCTTAATCAGATCGAAGTAGGAATCGATATTTAAGCTTACTTGTTCTATGGTTTGTTTGGCCCCGTTTTCCATCTCTTTTTCGATCACCCCGACAGAGAAGCTATAGATAATACTTCCTTGGATAACCAGCAAAACTATAGCCATCAGTGAAAAAAAGATGGCGATCTTTTCTCTTAGCATCAAATTTTTGTACAGTTTAACCAGGTTGTTGATGATTTTTTGGAAGTTGTCGCCCATATGCAAAGTGACCTCCATACTAGTAATTAGCACTGCTATTCGATATGTACCCTGATCGTAGTTAGTCCCCGGGCTGGCAAAGATATAACATCCTCTATAGGATTAACTCCGCTCCTCTTCTTTCAATTGGCCTAAAGTATGAAAATTTTGTTATGTGAAATAGGTTTAAATAGTAAATGCACCATTCATCTTTAATATTCTTCTTGGAATATCTATTCTTCCCCATACATCATTAATAAAGAACTTAAAATCATGTACAGACAACCAATACATTTCATTAATATTTTCATCTCTATTTGCTTCACAAAAAACAACCGCCCCAATTAATCCCCAAATTAATTTGCTCGAAACAATAAGACGTCCTTCAGCATCATTTCCCAACACAATGTGATTATTCCAAACTATTCTATCGTCTATTCCAGTACTATGGACAAGATTACACCTTACAACATGATAAATAATTTGTTCGAGAGTACAGTAACCATCTTGATCATTAATAATGTCTTTATGGCTAAATCTGACTTTTATACTTTCTGCAACTACACCGGGTAAACCCATGTAAGTGATTAACCACATATGTTCCACCAAAAATTGCTTGTAATCATTTTTTGTGGTTTTTGGTTTAGAGAAATACTTTTGTGCAGTTATATCAATCGCAATACATGCAGGAGTTAAGGCTGCTTCTATTCTTCCTTGATCCATATAATCGATAGATTCTCGAATTCTTTCCCCTACAGAAATCATTGGTATTCTCCCGCTCTTTAGATTAATATCCGCTTAAAACAGGTCATTCTAAAATTCAAAATCTTTGTAATATCAATCCTTAATCGATCAACTACCTGCGTGTGGGTATATTCCTGGATTGTTACTATGCACTTTGCACAATAAATATTACTCAGGAATGTACTCTAAGATGTCACTAGGTTGACAGTTCAAGGCTTTACATATCTTGTCGATTACTTCCAGCGATACATATTCATTTGTATTTAATTTAGCCATAGTTGCTGATGAAATTTCAGCTAATCTCATCATATCTTGTTTTTTAATTTCTCGATCAATTAATAATTTTTGTAATGGTTTATAACTAATCATTTTACTTTCCTTCCATATTGTAAACTTTTCTTTAATTATAAAGAAATATTTTTGTTTTTTCAAAATTATTTTTAACATTGCTATTGACATTTTAGTTTAATTTCATTAACTTAAGTTTAATATTTTAAATTATTATATGTTATATTAAAATAATATTTGACTTGGGTTGGTTTTAATGGTCGGTTTACTGACGCTTTTGAAAGTTTTATCTTGCAACGCACCTTTACTTTCAAAAAATAAATCAATACTGTACATCACAATTACTTTATAAAACTCAGTATATTGGCTATAATAGAATTATATAATTTATTAAAGAGAAAAAATCTCTTTATGGAAGGTGATTAGAATGTTAATTAGATTTAAGGTGGAGAATTTTCTTTCGTTTAATGAGAAGCAAGAAATAAATATGATTCCAGGAAAAAAAATGAGAAAAATGAAGGATCATATCGTTCTTGTTGATGACTTCTCCTTGTTACGGGCAGCAACCATTTACGGAGCGAATGCATCTGGAAAATCGAATTTTATTGAAGCTATCCGCTTCGCAAAATATGTTATAACTGAAAAAGTGCCATTAAGCTCCACTAAAATGTACTGCAGAACCCAAAAAGAAAATGCTAATCATCCGACAACATTTGAATTTGAATTTTATAAAAATAACCACTTTTATGCTTATGGATTTAGCCTCAATTTACATGACCAAACTATTCTGACAGAATGGTTATATGAGTTATTTCCGAAAAAGAAGATATCAGAAAAAATGCTTTTTGAAAGAGAAACTAATATTAATCGTATTGACTTAAGTTCGAGTGGCGAACTATCTGACACAGATAAGATGCGCTTTACAACATACAAATTAGATTTTGAAGACAATAAAAGTTCTTTATTTCTGAAAGAAATGAATAGAAACAAAAAAATTACAAGAAATTCAAAACTTCTCTTCTTTAAGAACGTATATGAGTGGTTCAATGAGGATTTAATTACCATTTTCCCAGATCAGACAATAACCAATTTCGAATACTTTTATGGAAGCGATGAAAATAATAGAATCAATGATATCATTGAGGTCTTCGATACAGGTATCTCTAAAATTAAAGTAGAGAATGTTACACTTGCTCAATTCAAAGAGAGAGTTCCAAGTGAAGTTGCCGAAGATATTATTGCTGATTTAAATAAAAAAATGGAGGAATCTGATGATAAAAGCGATTTCTTCCTATCCCTGCGTTCTAAAAATGCTTTCTATAATCTGAAAGGACAGCAGGGAGGGGAGCCGATCATCACAACCATTATGTTAGAACATGGAAATGCTTTTAGTGACTTTGAATTCTCTGAAGAATCTGATGGGACAAGACGACTATTTGATTTGTTAGATATTCTAATTAATGGTGAAAAAAACAAGGTGTACATTATTGACGAAATGGAACGCAGCTTACATCCTAAATTAACTTATAAGTTTATTGAGATGTTCTTTGAAGTGTTGAAAGATAACAATATTCAGCTTATATTTACAACCCATGAGTCCACAATTATGGATCAAGACTTGTTGAGAAGAGATGAAATATGGTTTGTCGAAAGAAATAAGGATAATGTGTCCCACTTATATTCGCTAGATCGATTTAAAGAACGATATGATAAGAAATTAAATAAAGCTTATCTTGAAGGCAGATATGGAGCGATACCTATATTAAAGAATTTCTCTTATAAAGATTGGGATGGTGATTCTTGATGAGTCCTTTAAGGGAATCAAGTTCTTGGACTTTAAGATATGAAAATGATATTAAAATTGAGCCATTGAGAAGATTTTATCTTATCTTTGAAGGGGAGCATACAGAAGTTAAATATTTTGAAGGTATAGACAATTATCGAAAATCCCTTGGTATCAGTAATAGCATTAAAATTGTTATTTTACATAAAGAAGATGAGATTAAAAGCCATAGTGACCCAAAAAGACTGCTGGGGTTAATAAACTCACACAAGGAAAAACTCAAAAAAGATGGTGACTACGATAAACAAATCGATCAATTTGTTATTGTTTTTGACTATGATGATTTCACTCCGGAAAACTTTCTGGAATTTGTTAGTTTAGCTTCTGAAGATAATATACTTGCAGTTACTAATCCATGTTTTGAATTGTGGCTGATTTTGCATCATAAGAATGGTGCACATGTAATTAACCAACAACCTCAAGAAATTTTGAGAAATATAAAAGTCAGCAATTTTCATACGCATACCAGCCATCTATGTTCGAGTATTTTTGAAATGAACACTAAAAAGAATCTGAACTTCGAAAAACTAAAATCCGGTGTCGATCTCGCAATCGTTCAAGAAAGAACTCTAGCACAAACTTTTGATAGAATGGCTACTGAAATTGGTTCTAATATAGGAATTCTTATTGAAACCATGCGTGAAGACCCGAGGGATACACTTATTTTAGAAAAATAGTTCTATCCAAAAGCAGTCTTGAACAGATTTGAGAAATAGGTGCTGTTCATATTGATATAGGAGGCCATTTGTTTCAACAACC
>DASWUO010000496.1:0-6145 GCA_036401615.1 Bacilli bacterium
TTGTAGGTGCCAATCGGCGAGTCCTCTGCTACAGCATAATTGACCCTATACCCGATACTAAACACATGATTACCTGTGTACGTCATAAAGTATTTGCCTTCACGTTTGATGATCATCGAACCTTCAGTCCAGTGGCCTAAATGCGCATTTAACGTTTTCCCATCATTTATCGTGTAAGGATCCGACATTTCATGCCCAATGATGCCGCTAGAGTCTGCATGGGTAAAATACCATTTACCGTTATCATCTATGAACACGGAGCCGTCAATGGACAACCCCAAATTTTCAGTCCGTATTTTAAACGGTCCTGTAGGATGATCGCTGCGAAGCACATAATGTCCTTTCCCCGCCGGCGAAGTATACATATAAAAGTAACCATTCCAGTAAACGACTTCCGGAGCGTAAGCCCCTTTAGTTAAAGGTTCTTCAGTTACCAACCCTTCATATTTCCAATGAACCAAATCGCTGGAGCTCCAAGCTTTAATGCCAATGCGAAAATCCTTCGTACTGCAGTACAAATAATACTTTCCGTTAAAGCGCATAACATAAGGATCACCGATGCCATAATCAGGCCATTCCTGCTCTAAAACCAATGGATTTTGATAAGTTTCTTTCAACATCAACCGCATAGCGTGATCTCCTTTCCCACAAAAAGACAAAGCTATTATAACAGCTAAAACTAGCACACCAAATCCGGCAACTGTTCTTTTCATCCGCATCAAAACAATCTATCCTTTCAATCCGCTGATGCTTAAAGATTCAATAAAGTAACGCTGACAGAAGAAGAATACGAGAACGACGGGTGCTAAAGCAATCAAGGATGCCGACATTAATTTTGGATAATTTGCTTGTGAAATATAGTTGGATTGCAAGCTGGCAATAAGTACTTGAATCGTTTGCACTTCAGGAGAGTGCAAGTATATAACGGGCCCCAGAAAATCATTCCAAATTCCCATGAAACCAAGCGCAGCTTGCGCGGCGATTGCCGGTTTTGCGATGGGCAATGCAATAATAATAAACGTGCGAAAAAAGCTGGCTCCATCGATTTTCGCTGCATCAATCAATTCCGTGGGAATAGAGCCCTGCATAAATTGTCTGAAGAAGAAGATGGTGACAATGTTACCGAATAATCCAGGCACAATCAGTGGAAGGAGCGTGTCCACCCAGTTCAAGTAAGAAAAACCGATAAACTGAGGAATCATCACTACAGAGTAAGGAATCATCATCGTCCCCAGCAGGCAAATAAAAATGACTTCTTTGAAAGGAAATTCGAATTTGGAAAATGCATAGGCAGCCATAGCCGAAACAAACAACCCCACGCTCAATACACAAACAACGATAATGGCACTATTCATAAAACCGGTTAAAAGAGGCGCTTTATTCCAAACGTCGAGATAATTTATAAATGTGAAGGGATCCGGTATCCATTTCGGCGGCAGGTCGAATACATGCTCTTGTGTTTTAAAAGATGTTGAAATCGTCCAAAAAAATGGAGCCAGCATGAGAAAAGAACCTGCCAGCAATATGAAGTATGCCACTAAATTCGTAAAACGCTGATCTCTATTCATTGTGTACCCCTCCCCCTATTCATGATAGACCCAACGTTTGGACAATTTAAATTGGATCAACGTGAGAATAAGAATCAGAATACCCAAAACCCATGCCACCGCACTGGCATAACCCATGTTGAAATACTTAAATGCCTCGCTAAAAATATAAAATACAATCGTTGCACCGCTGTATTCCGGTCCGCCATCCGTAGCCAAAATATACATTTGACTAAAAGATTGAAATGTACCGATAATGCCCATTACAACAACAAAGAAATGAATGGGTGAAAGTAACGGAAACGTGATATAACGAAGTCTGTGCCAGCGACTGGCGCCGTCAACCTCTGCCGCTTCATAATAAACGGAGGAAATGGCCTGCAACCCTGCCAAATAAAGCACCATAGTCCCTCCTATCCCCCCCCAAAGTCCCATAAGTACAAAAGAGGGTTTAATCCAATTCGGGTCACCTAACCAGTTGGGTCCCTGGATGCCAAATATTTTCCATATCCAGTCGTTAATCAATCCATAATCGTAGTTTAGCAGCCACTGCCACAGCAAGGAAACAGCAATGATCGGGGAAATAACCGGAATGTAGTATATGGTTCTTAAGAAGGAAATCCCTTTTAGTTTACGATTCATGAGAATAGCTAGAAGCAAAGAAAAGAACATGCCAATCGGTATGCCAATAAGCAAATAAAAGGTATTATACAACGATTTATAAAACTTCTCATCCAATACCATTTCTTTGTAATTTTCCGTACCGTTCCATTTCGCTGGAGTAATCAAATCCCAATCCATAAAACTTAATACCAACGAAGACATAAGGGGCGCCAACCCGAAAATGAAAAAGCCGATAACGGGAATAGCGATAAATGAGTAGGACCAAATCATTTCACGTCGCTTAAAACCTGTTAATATTCGTGTGTTTGTCATCAGAATTCCACCTGTTTGGGGCTAAAGGACGAAAGTTTGAACTATATTCATCTGTTAATTATTCGACAGACCCATACATGCTCATATCTCGTCCTCAAGCTGCCTTATTTCTTGGTTTCAATGCCGGTTTTATTTTTTGTTTCCTTTGTCATAAATCTCTTGCAGTTTAGGCTTCATTTCCTTTGCCCAATCTGCCGCAGTTTGTTTTCCGTCCCATACGCGACCTGATTCTTGCCAGAACGTATCTATCCATTTGGTATCTGTTGATCCAAAATCAATGGTCGGATGTCCGTAATCTTCAATTATATCCAAGAATACCTGACGATTTTGCGGTGCCTTCTCCATTTGTAAAAATTCGCCTTTAGCCATATCGATCAGGTTTGGAACCGCTTGACCTAATTCGTAGTTTTCCTTCTGCGAATCACGGTCCAAACTCAGGTAAACAGCCAAGTTAAAGGCATCTTCCGGATATTTCGTTTTATTAGAAACTACGAATCCTAAGGAGCCTAACCAAGTAGACGTTTTTCCCGTTTTTGGACTTGCAGGCCATGCAGCGATATCCCAACCGAATGGAAGCTTCCAAAACCCAGGTTGATCCCACGGCCCCATTGGGAACATAGCCACTTTACCGCCGATAAATCGGGCATAAGCGTTTTGCGCCTTCTCGTCTTGAGCGGAGAGGCTGACATGATGCACCAAACGCAAGTCAGCTACAAACTGCATAGCCTCCGTGAAGGCAGGTTCATCAATCTTAATTGTACCTGTGCTGTAATCAATGAAATCTCCTCCGTTTGCCCATACAGCTGACTCCACAGAGTAGTTTCCTATGCCGAATACATCAGTCTTTCCGTTTTCTCCAACCGTCGTAAGGCTTTTTGCCGCAGCAATCATATCGTCCCAAGTCCATTCCCCTGCTTTGGCACTCGGATACTCTACGTTGGCTTTATCAAACAAATCTTTGTTATATGCGAATGCCCAAGGGCCTACATCTTTGGGTAAGCCATATAAATCGCCCTCTCCAACCCGTTGACCGTCAAATCGGTAGAAATTCAGCGCTTGTTTCCATACATTGCTTTCATCAAATGATTCGTTTGTTTTGATTTGTTCATTTAAATTCAGCAGGATTCCACTGCTTACAAACTTGGCAAATTGTGCCCCCCCAGCATAAAATACATCCGGTGTGTTATTGGAAGCTATCAATGTATCCAGTTTTTGATGATATTCACCTGGAGGAACAACAATATATTTCACTTTTTTATTCGGGTTTTTTTGCATATAACCGTCTATCAGCTTCTGAAACACAGCTTTTTCAGCATCGCCGCCATGCCCCATAAAAGTTATTTCGCTGGGTTCATCCACCTTAGCCGGTGCTTCAGTCGCAGCCGGTTGTTCCGTTGGTGTTGTCGAATTCGGTTCATTTTTTGAACATCCGGTTACTACCATTACAAGACAGATCATTAAAACAAAAAAAAGTTTAAACATATTACTTTTCCCAAAAGCCATTTTAAATTCCCCCAACTTAGATTTTTTTATAAAACTTTCCAACAGTAAAAGTGTTTTATTACACTATTACTGTTTATATTAAGAGTATACTCCCTATTTTGGACTTTTGTCAACGCTTTCTTACAATAATTTTGTTTGTTTTAATAAAAAAATGCCCTAATCAGAGTATCATACAGATAACATAGAATGAATCGGATTACTAATAAGGTTGAAAACCACTATATTCCTTTTATTTTATACATACTGAATTTTCATAACGATTCCTTGGGGGTGATCTCCAAATCCACTTCCAAACAAGTTGATTCCCCCGTGATGCCGGGCATCAGGCTTAATGCCGATTTTAAATTCGATGAAAGGGCGATCGTCCAAACGGATATCTTTAATGTTGACTGATGATGTCTTTTGATTATCGACGGAGCTTCGCTGTTCATCGACTCTCCATGTTTTCAAAAGACCGTATTGTGTACTATTGTCGTTCCACCAGGATGGATTGAGTTTGCCTCGATGATCGCCGTAATCACCGGGCGACGTCCAGCTCCCTATTTCCAAGCCATTAACCCATACCGTCATATCAGAGGGCCATTCATCATTAAAGTTAGGTGCTTCCGAGCAAATTTCCAACGAAAATTCAATGGATTTGATGACAGCTTTAGGGGGGATGGTTTTGGGGAAATGATAGCTGATCCAACCCTGCCGCATCCAAATGATTTCAGCAGTTTTACACTCCGGATGGTAGAAGCTTGCGGGATCATCTTCCGGAATAATCATCCTGCTTGAATTTGCCATACCGCATGTCGGGAATACTTCAAAATTAGTAAAGTGACCGATAGGCATCTCGATCTCATAGTTTTCATTCGGATTTTTGTAATTGGCAATCGGGTTCAGAATCATTCGCACATCATCAAAATTTCGGCTGCAAACCTTCATGGCCCCCCGGCTCGCCGGCTGCAGCTCAGTTAAGATCAGCGACGCTTCTTCCAACACCTTAACATTAGTTGCAGCTGTCGATACGGGTATATCCAGCAGTTTGGCAATTTCAATGATGTTCAGATTCGGGTGCTTGAGAAGAAGCTTTATGATATTAATTCGAGTATGAGAAGAAAGTGCATGAGCAACAGTAACTAACTGCTCCGGTTCGTTGATGGACAAATCTAACATAAATCTCGCCTCCATTAACAATTCTTATTTTTCAGCTTCAAAATGTTCCTTACAATATTTTATCGAATACTTGTATGTTTTGTCTACTTATTATATAACAAAATAATAAGTTTGTATTGATTCAGTATATATGTAATTAAAAATTAATCCTCTCCTTTTCAATCACGTGAGGCCTTTTTAAGACCTGGGTATGAATGGAGCCAATATATTCACCAATAATCCCAATGAAGAATAATTGCACCGAGGCAAAGAAGAATAAACCTATAATCAAAGGCGCTTGCCCTAATTCAAAATACTTCCAAAACATCAGCTTGGCAATCAAATAAATAAAGGCAACCAGAAAGCTCAAGGCGGACAATCCAAAACCTAACATTGCAGCCATTCTTAAAGGAATTTTTGAATGGTTCGTGATTCCGAGCATAGCGATATCGTAGAGGGTATAGAAGTTGTTTTTGGTGATCCCTCTCTTGCGGGAGGGTTGGACATAATCGATGATAGCACTCTCAAATCCCAGATCGGAAATTAAGCCGCGGAAATACGGATAAGGGTCGTCAATTTGCCGCAAAATTTGGATAACCTGTTGATCATACAAACCAAAGCCGGTATTATTCTTCGTTAAAGAGATTTCGGCCACCCGGTTAATAAAGTTGTAATACTGCTTGCGTACTGCAAACATGAGGAATGATTCCTCGCTCTCTTTTTTCACACCTAAAACGACCTTGAAACCCTCTTCCCACTTCCGGATAAAATCGGCGATCATCCGCGGAGGATCCTGCAAATCGGCAACCAATAAAATCACGGCGTCCCCTGTCGCTTGAAGCAGTGCATGGTAGGGTGATCGAATGTGACCGAAATTGCGCGTGTTTACAATGATTTTTACATTGGGGTCCGCCTTGGCAAGCTGTTTAAGAATAGCCACTGTTCTATCCTTGGAAGCATTATCAATAAAGATATGCTCATAGCTGTATCCCGGGAGGGAATTTATGACCTCCTTCACCTGC
>DASWUO010000497.1:0-4155 GCA_036401615.1 Bacilli bacterium
CAATCAAACAATGGCAACCTTGGCCGGAAACAAACAAGTCCCCGACTTTATCCCGTTTAACCCCCAAGTTAAGAATGGCCCCCATATAATCACTGTGGTCAAGGGCTGACACTTTAGGATCGTTGGAAGTGATGGACAAAACTTTAATGTTCAGTTCTTCGGTTTCCAATGCTTTGTAGCTTGGGGCAATAAGTGCCCTCTGTCGTTCCGCTCCTCCATAACCCCCGTTGAATAGCAGGTTAACATCCTTCTCCCGATTCGCCAAGGTCTTCACAATAAAGCATTGTCTGGGATCAAGGAAATCAGTTAATTTCACGGCATGAAGCTGGGATGCATTCGCCGCCCATTCCATAGCCTTATCTACAAAAGGACGTTCATTAGGGTGAAAGTTGGAGTAAATATGTAAATTCATCGGCATACCTTAAGGAATCAACAATTTAATGATGGCTTCTATTCCATAGAATACAAATCTTAGAGCTATAATTGCAACGATTGGCGAGATATCAATCACACCGCCAATAGCCGGAATAAATTTGCGGAATATAGACAAGTAAGGCTCAACTAACTTCCCCAAGGTTACTCCTATAAAACTGGTTCGGGCATTAGGCAGCCATGAAAGCAGCACATAAGCCAAAATCATATAAAAGTAAATTTGATAAGCGATCCATAAAAAACTGACGACTGAAGCCTCAAACATGCTTTCACCTCTTCTTTCTGTATTCTGTATCTTCCTCTTCAAGCATTTCTGTTATCGAGCCCTGAATTTCAATGGACTCTGGAGTACAGAAAAAGATGTTCGTCCCTATCTTAACAATATTTCCGTTTAAAGCATAAACCGTACCGCTCAAAAAATCAACAATGCGTACTCCCTGATCCGAACGGACACGGTGAAGATTCACAATCACCGGACGGCGGGAGCGCAGGTGATCGGCAACCTCTTGAGTTTCCTCATAGGAACGCGGTTCACTCAGGACAACCTTGGTATTCTTCTGGGAATGAATGCTTACCACATTTCCTCTAGTTTTACGTTGGTCTTGAGAATTGGTTTCAGCTTCGTAGGCAGCATCTTCAACTTGCTGCCGCTCCGTCATTTCTTCCTCTTCATGCAGTCCAAGAAAGTTCATTAATTTATTCATAACTCCCATATTTCCTCACCTCATTCTTCATCTTTGCCAACCAGGATCGAACCTAAACGAATCCATGTGGACCCTTCCTCAATCGCAACTTCATAATCATTGGACATCCCCATGGACAGGTGGGGCACTTCATAACCTAATATATTGCGCTCATTCAACTGATCCCTTAGAAGCCGCAACCCCCTAAATACCGGCCTTGTCTCTTCCGGCTTCTTCTCATGGGGCGCCATAGTCATGAGACCGGCTATTCTAATGTGCGGAAAGGCCTTTAACGCTTCAACGAAGGGAAAAAATTGTTCTGCGGATAATCCGAATTTGCTCAGTTCTCCTGAAACGTTCACCTGAATGAAACAATACGCTTCCATTTGCCTTAATTCGGCTTGCCGTTCAATTTCACGGACAAGGGAGATGCGGTCCAAGGAGTGAATATATTGAAACTTCCCGATGACATCCTTAACCTTATTCGATTGCAAGTGCCCAATAAAATGCCAAGTTCCCCGGGAGCCAAGCTTTTCCCACTTCTCTTGCGCATCCTGCCATCGGTTTTCCCCGATATGCAGCCAACCTTGCTCCAACACTTGCTCTGTTATTCCAAGGTTGACATACTTGGTCACAGCAATCACTTCTACATCTTGCCTTGCTCTGCCGCTTCTCAGACAAGCCTTCCTTATACTGTCCTCAATCAGCTGTTTGCGATCTTGTAAGTTCAAAGCGGGCACACCCCTATTTCATCCCAATCCATGCGGCCATTCTCCCTGTTCTCCCCTCTTCCCTGCGATGGGAGTAGAAGAGATGGGTGTTACAGCTTGTACATAACCTTGAGATTTCGATATTTGTCGGCAATATTCCTGCTTTTATCATAAACTGTCGGTTCACTTCTTTCAAGTCAAGCTTATATTTGCCCTGCCCTATTGCTTCTATAGAAGGATTCTGCAACACATCCGGCAAGACAGCCCTAACCTTGTCCATTACGGCACCATCCACTTCATAACAACATGATCCGATCGAGGGACCTATTGCAGCTTGAATTCGGTTAGGTTGACTGCCAAATTGATGTTTCATCACCTCTATCGCCGCCCGTACTATTTCTAAGACAGTACCTTTCCAACCCGCATGAACTAATCCTACTGCCTTCGCGACAGGATCCCAGAAATAGACAGGAACACAATCTGCGAAGAATACAGTTAAAACCACTCCACGACAATTGGTGACCATTCCGTCTGTAGCCGGAAAAGCGTCCTCCCGTAAATATCTTCCCCGACCCTTCTCTTCATTGGTTACTACTTCAATATGGCTGCCATGCACTTGCTCTGCACAGGTCCATGCTTCGAATGGAAACCCAATTTGCTGAACGAGCTTGTTTCTATTGGAGATTACATGATTAGCATCATCATTCACATGCAAGGCACAGTTTAGAGAGGCCATTTCTTGTTGGCTTGTTCCCCCGTGGCGTGAAGAAATACCTGCAGTTATGGAAAGTTCCTGATCCATCCAACGCTTTATTTGAAATACGGCTGGCTCTCCAAGTTTATGATATTGAACAAAAGGTTCCATTCGTTTAAATCACCCCAATGACTACAGTTTACCATACTACCACAAACCGACAAAAAAAACTTCAAAAGGGTGGCAAGTTTAGACAGACTTCGAAATATGCTTAATATATACTAGTTTCAGATTGTAGTAGGGGGAAATACAAATGGTTGTTTATTTGGACCTTATTTTCCTCGTCAATTTCCTACTTGATGCAACGATTCTGGGTACTACGGCATGGAGCAGAAAACTAAGGCCAAGTTGGTGGAGAGTTGCAGCGGCTGCCTGCATCGGCGCATCCTATGTACTCATGATGTTTTTTCCCGCCTTCAATTTTATGTTTACGTTTCTCGTTAAATGTATATTCTCCCTCGTCATGATTTATATCGCTTTTGGCTTTGGAAGCTTACAACATTTCTTGCGGAACCTGGGTCATTTCTATTTCATTAATTTTGTCGCAGCAGGAGGGATTTTGGCCGCCCACTATGTGTTTCAATCCTCTGGGGAGGTGATGAACGGACTGTTCTATACCCAATCCGGCGGGATGACCTTTGGAATAAAGATAGGATTGCTGTTTATCCTTGTCGTTTTTGCGGGTTCTGTTTTTTTCTATAAAAGGGTTGTTTCAAGCAGTAGGCAAAGAGAAGCATTGACCCAATATTTCGCCGAGGTGCAAATATTTATTGGTGATTATGAATCTAATTGCAGGGGACTGATTGATACCGGTAATCAAATGTATGATCCGTTAACAAGAATTCCCGTCATGGTCCTGGAAGCATCAAAATGGAAGGATGTTTTACCCGCCTCTTGGATGAAACAAATTCAGCAGCTGGAGGCGGAACAAATTGCCGTGACGATGGAAAATGAAGATTTTATATGGCAGGATCGGTTAAGATGGGTTCCGTATAAAGGGGTGGGAAAGGGCACTCAATTCATGCTGGCCTTAAAACCCGATAAGGTCGTTATTACGCAGGACGGTATCGCTCATGAAACACACAAAGTATTGATTGGTCTAACCAACGGGAAGCTCAGTTCGGATGGTTCGTATGAGGCCATTATTCACCCTCTGCTTGCAAAATGACAGCCAAAATTTCAGGAGGATACCACGATGATATTGAAATGGAAAATGATGATGCAAATTTATATGTACCGGTTATTAATGCTGGTGGGCCTCAAAGGGGAAGAGATCTATTATATTGGTGGAAGTGAAGCGCTGCCTCCTCCGCTAACCCGCGAGGAAGAAGAATATTTACTCGGGAAATTATCAACCGGCGAAGCGGCGATCCGCGCCATGTTAATCGAACGCAATCTGCGGTTGGTAGTTTATATAGCCCGAAAATTTGAAAATACAGGAATCAATATCGAGGACTTGGTCTCCATCGGGGCCATTGGATTAATTAAAGCAGTGAATACGTTTGACCCGGAGAAGAAGATTAAATTGGCTACCTACGCTTCCCGCTGTATCGAGAATGAAATTCTGATGTACTTG
>DASWUO010000498.1:0-8068 GCA_036401615.1 Bacilli bacterium
CATGTACAGTAAGTCGCTTGCCTGAAGTCGCAGTTGATCCATTGGTCTAGCCCCCCACTTTTAAAGCCATATTTTTAATCATAAGGTCCACGGTATGCTGCAATGGTTCGCTTAACACTGAAGGATACAGGCCCAATAGAAAGATGAATGCAACCAATGCAATCATCGGCAGCGCTTCAATGAAACGGGCATCCTTCATGGTGCTCCACTGTTCCGGCATAGGGCCGAAGGTTATTCTTAATACCGCCCTTAATACATAGACGGCCGCCAGAATAATTCCCAACATCCCAATCATTGTTACAATGGGTCTAGCCTCAAACAAACCGAGGAAGGCCAACAACTCACCAACAAACCCGGATAAACCGGGCAGCCCCAGAGAAGCCATACCCGTGATCAGCAGAATTCCGCTAATGAACGGTGCCGTCTTGGCCAAGCCGCCTAACTCATGAATCATCGTTGTACCGGTTCTTTCATATAGACTGCCTACAATAAGGAACATCAGGGCAGAGATTAGACCGTGAGATACCATCTGGAACACCGCTCCGGAGAAACCGATTTGATTGAAAGCGGCAATCCCCAGCATCACTATTCCCATATGGCTGATACTTGAATAGGCAAGCACAAGCTTAAATTCCTTCTGCCTAAATGCCAAAACTGCTCCGTAAATAATATTGATTACACCCAGGACAGCCAGCAGGAGTGCCCCGGCTTTGGCCTGCTCCGGAAAGAGCAAGACGCCGAATTTAATAAATCCGTAGGCTCCCATCTTTAACAAGATGCCTGAGTGGATCATAACCACCGATGGCGGTGCTTCCGTATGCACTTTAAGCATCCAGGTATGGAAAGGAAAGATCGGTAATTTAATGCCGAAAGCCACAAGAAGCATAAGAAACAAAACCCATCTAAACGTCTCGCTGAGATAGAACTGGTTGGTTCCTCCATTAGCAGCCTCAGATAAGGTATTCACCAAGGATTCGGGGTTCATCAGATTGTCGTAGATCACCTGCAGATTCCCACTGTACACGGCTCTCACCTGATCACCAACAGCTTCAACAGACAATCCTGCTGTATTGACCAAGATTAAAAAGGCAATTAACATCACCGCTGAGCCGAGCCCATTATAGATCAGAAACTTATTTGCCGCTTTTTCCCTGTCCGTATAGCCCCAAATGCCGATAAGGAAAAACATCGGAACCAGTGTAATTTCAAAGAACATAAAGAATTGAAATAAATCACCCGACAGAAATACACCAAAAATTCCCATTTCCAGCAGTAAAAATAAGATATAAAAAGCTTTCCAGCGCTTCTTAATATGAGCGGACGCCAGCGCGGCCATAGTACAGATCAATGCCGTCAAGAAAACCATGGCCAAGGAAAGCCCATCTACCGACATATTATAATTAAATTGGTAGGAGACCAAAGTCGTCTCCGGTATAGCATCATTAAGTATAGGAACATTGATCCACTGGACGGTTTCTTCGTATTGCATGCCGTCGGCAGTGTAATCGAAATCTGCATAAAGCCAGCCGGCCAAGAGCAAGGGGATCAAGGTAGCCGCTATGGCGATGGACTTAATCCAACGCACATGGCGTTTGGGCATAAACAATAGAACCAAGACACCGAGTAAAGGGGAGAAAGTAATAAACGATAAAATGGGCAGGTTCGCGAGCATCTATAGAAACCTCCTTCCCATAATGATAGCGGCGATCACGATAAACCCAAGCAATGTAATCAGCCCGTAGTTTTGCAGCTGACCGTTCTGCAGCCGCGCACCGAATTTGCCTAATTGAACCACAGTATGTGAGGTAAGCCGAACAGAGCCGTCAACAACATAATGGTCGAAGAGCTGCAGTCCATCCCCCAAGGCCCGCAATGGCCTTATAATAATATATTGATAAAGCTCATCGATATAATATTTCCTGTAAGATAGTTGATAAATCCAAGGAAGCCGTTTAGATAGAAGATCACTTGGAACGGACTGTTTTAAATACATAGCCCAACCAAGCAAGATCCCCAGTAGACCAACGAGATTAGAGAGAACAATAACCGTCCAATTGGTATGTTCGTGAAGCTCTTCCCCTGTCAACCATTCCCCTAACCAAGGCATGGTTGGCATAAATATGAATCCTGCGACCACTGCCAACACCGCCAAGATAATTAAGGGAACTGTCATGGCCGACGGGGATTCGTGAGCTGAATACGCTGAACGCGGCTTTCCCATAAAGACAAGGAAGAACAAACGGGCCATATAGAATGCCGTAAAGAAGGCGGTGATCAACCCCACATAGAATAAAAGCGGGTTACTTGCATAGGCTTCTGTCAAGATAGCATCTTTCGACCAGAAGCCGGATAAAGGTGCAATCCCTGACAAAGCTAAAGCTCCTATCGCAAAGGTCCAAGCCGTGACTTTCATCTTGCTGGCCAATCCGCCCATTTCATGAATATTTTGCTTCATGATGGCATGAATCACACTTCCTGCTGCCAAGAAGAGCAAGGCTTTGAAGAAGGCATGAGTGAACAAGTGAAAGATTCCTGCCGAATAAGACCCCCATGTCCCGAGCCCCAACGCCATCATCATATACCCTAATTGACTCACTGTAGAATAGGCGAGTACACGCTTCAGATCCGTTTGCGTTATCGCAATGGTTGCGGCAAAAATAGCTGTAAATCCGCCAACATAAGCAACCACATCCAGAGCAACCGGTGATTCAAGGAAGATGACAAAAGTTCTTGCCACTAAGTAAACCCCTGCCGCTACCATTGTTGCCGCATGAATTAGGGCGCTGATGGGAGTTGGACCCTCCATAGCATCCGGAAGCCAAGTGTGCAGTGGAAACTGCCCCGACTTGCCCATAGCTCCTACAAAGATTAGTAGGGCTACCAGCGTGAGTATGCCGTCAGAAAGTTGATTTTCTTGAATGGCATTATGAATCGAGTTAAAATCCATATAATGGCCAGGCATGTGCCAGAACAGCACCAGAATCGCCAGAAAAAGCCCAACATCACCGATTCTGGTGACGATAAAAGCTTTCTTCGCAGCTGCCTTTGCTTCGGGTTTAAAGTACCAGAATCCAACCAAGAGAAAAGAACAAACCCCGACCAGTTCCCAGAAAATATACAGCTCGATCAGGTTCTCCGAAATGACAAGTCCCAGCATGGAAAAGGTAAATAGAGCCACATAGCTGAAGAAGACGGAAATCCGCTCGTCGTCATGCATATAGGCTTTAGAATAGATATTAACCAACAAACTGACGAAGGTGACAATGACCAGCATTAAAGCATTGAGGTTAGTCACTTCAAAGCCCATGCTGAAGGAGAAATCCCCTATTTTAATCCATTCGAAATTATTCCATGAATAGTCCACTGCATTTCCGTTCAGCCGCTCTGACAGGACTAGAATGGATAGAATGAAAGCACCCAATGTCAATAAAATGCCGATATACGCCCCGGACTCCTTCATTTGCCGTCCGCCGGAGATGAGGATGAGAAAAGCGATTAGCGGAAGAAGTGGGATTAACCATGCATAATGCGTAAAAACGGATTCCATCGATTTCTTTCCTCCTAATAATTAATGCTTCATTAAATCCATATCCGTAACCTCGCTGGTCCCCCGGTTGCGGTAAAGGGCAATCAGGATCGCAATACCTACAGCCGCTTCCGCTGCAGCTACCGTGATGTTGAACAGAGAGAAAATTTGTCCGGTTAAAGAAGGGTTAACCCCCAGTTTCGAGAAGGCAATCAAGTTTAAGTTCACCGCATTCAGCATAAGCTCAATGGAGAGCAGGATGATTACCGCATTTTTCTTCGATAAAGCTCCATACAATCCAATGCTGAACAGGATGGCCCCCAGGATAAGATAAGAAGTGATCAAATTAAACATCTTACTCCTCCTCCTTTTTTGCCAAAATAATGGCCCCTATAAAGGCGACGGTCAGCAGCACTGAAACTAGCTCAAAAGGAATGACGTGCTGCGTATACAGCAGCTCCCCAACAGCACGTGTATTATCCTCACCGGCGTTAAAAGTTCCGGCCTGCGGGAATTCAGCCTTTGAAATGGCATAGGCGATAATCCCGAAAAAACCCAGAGAGCCGGCCAGCAAGAGAATATTGTGCAGCAATCTGGCAGGTTGAATTTCTTCTTCACTCCCGTGCTTGGTCATCATAATTCCGAAGATCATAAGGATGGAAATGGCCCCGGCATAAATCAATATCTGTACAAAAGCCACAAATTCCGCCTCCAACAAAACATAGAGACCGGCTAAACTAACGAAAGTGAAAGCAAGCGAAATCACCATATGGATTACCCGGGTGAAGCTGATCATATAGACCGCTCCGCCAATGATCAATATGGAAAATAACATAAAGGAAATATTCTCTCCGCTTGATAGAAAGGCCAACATATTATTCAACATAAGCTACTTCGCGACCCCCTTGGTTTTGGGCATGGCGGAGTTGTTCTCTTGGCGAATGTTCGAGGTGTTCTGGCTTAACCACTCCATATTCTTGAATAAATCATCCCGGCTGTACGTACTTAATTCAAAGTTATTGGTCATAACAACCGCTTCGGTAGGGCATACTTCTGTACACAAGTCACAAAGGATACAAATCTCAAAGTTAATATCGTACGTGTTGATGACTTTCCCCTTTTTCTCGGGGTCCGGGTTTGGTTTGCCGGTTAAAGTAATACAATCTGTGGGACAAGCCTTGGCACATAAATTGCAAACAATGCATTTCTCCGGGTCAAAATATTGCACGCCGCGGAAACGATCCGGCATCTTCAAGGGAATATCCGGGTACGCGTACGTCACTTTCTTCTTGGTCATGTTGTTCAGGGTTACCCCTAAGCCTTTCATGATGCCCTTCATTTTGTATTCACCCCTTTCATTTAGTTAATTCCATATAAATTGCGGTAACGAACATGTTGATGAGGGAGATGGGCAGGAGGTATTTCCAGCCAAGGCCCATTAATTGATCGACACGAAGACGGGGTAAGGTAGCCCGCAGCCAAAACAAGGTAAAGACGATCATACAAAACTTTAGAAAGAACCAGATGATTCCCGGAATAAAAGTTAGGAAAGGCGCTGGTGCATGCCATCCTCCCAGAAAGAGCACGGTGGTGATAGCGGCGATACCAAAGACATAAACATACTCAGCCAACATGAAGAAGGCGAATCGGAAGCCGCTGTATTCTACGTGATACCCGGCAACCAACTCCGATTCTGCTTCCGGAAGGTCGAAGGGGGTGCGGTTAAGCTCGGAGATCGCAGCAATGACAAATACACCGAAGCCTAAGATCTGCGGCAAGAAATTCCACTGCCAGAACCAGTCCCCTTGTCCTGCAGCAATCGTTCTAAGGTTTAAACTTCCGCTTAACATGATGACGCCAATTACGGAAATCAACAGCGGAATCTCATAGCTGATCATTTGAGCGGCCGAACGCATCCCGCCAAGCAAGGCATATTTATTATTGGAAGCCCAACCGGCAAGGACAATGCCTACAGTTGATAAACCTGAGAATGCTATATAATAAAGCAACCCCACGTTTAAGTCGGTAAAGTATAAGGTTTCCGTATAAGGAATAACCGCCAATACTACAAAAGACGGGACAAAAGCAAGAATCGGCGCAAGAATGAATAAATCCCTATCGGCATTTTTCGGAATGGTATCTTCCTTAATGAGGAGCTTAGTTACATCGGCAACGGATTGTAATAATCCCAGTGGACCCACACGATTAGGCCCGATCCTCATCTGCATCCAGCCAATCACTTTGCGTTCGAAATAGATTGCGTAGGTAACAAAACCTAATACTAATAGAAGCATGACAATACTGCTGACTAGAAAAATAGTGAAAGTGCCCCAGGTTAATGTTTCTTCCAAGAATGTACCCATCAGGCATCCACCTCTCCAACAACGATATCAATAGCACCAAGGATCGTAACTAAGTTTGTCATAGTTTCACCAATCAGCAGCTTAGGGAAGATTTGCAAATTTGTAAACGAAGGTCTCCTGAATTTAATCCGGTAAGGTTCTGCCTTTCCTCTGGAAACAATATGACAGCCGATTTCTCCGCGTGGAGACTCAATGCGGGAATAAACTTCCCCTTCAGGCGGACGAATGACACGGGGCACTTTGCCCATAATTTCTCCCTCTTCCGGGAACTCAGCTAGTGCTTGCTCCAAGAGCCGCAAACTTTGGCTTATTTCCTCCATACGGCAAGTATAACGGTCATAACAATCTCCTTTTGAGCCTACAGGAACATCAAATTCGTATCGATCATATAAACTGTAGGGTTGATCCTTGCGGATATCCCATTTTACACCGGTGCAGCGCAGATTAGCTCCGCTTAAGCCGTAATCAATGGCGGTTTTGGCATCATAAATGCCAATTCCCTTAATACGCGACAAGAAAATCTCATTACCCGAAACTAAGGTATGGTACTCTTTCAGCTTTTCCTTCATATAAGGAACAAACTCGCGAACTTTATCAATCCAGCCTTCCGGAGCATCCCACTTCACTCCGCCCACCCTCATGTAGAAGTAAGTGAGCCTCGCACCGCATAATTCATTAAATAAATCTATGATAATTTCACGGTCCCGAAACGCATACAGAAAGGGACTCATGGCGCCTATATCCAACAGATACGTCCCCCACCAAACCAGATGGCTGGCAATTCGTTGCAGCTCCATAACGATAAACCGTAAAAACTCTGCCCGCTCCGGTATTTCAATCTGCATTAAAGTTTCTACGGCATGACATAATACATAATTGCTGGTCATTGCCGAAACATAATCCATGCGGTCAGTATAAGGAATAATCTGGGTGTAGGTTAAGTTTTCGGCAAGCTTTTCCGTGCCCCTGTGCAAGTAGCCCAATACGGGAACCGCTTCGGTAATCACTTCCCCGTCAATCTTTACAATCACCCGAAATACACCGTGGGTGCTCGGATGCTGCGGGCCTACATTGAGTAAAAGTTCTTCTGTCCGTATCAACTAACTCACACCTCCGGGTCGATGGATTCATAATCTTTGCGCAAAGGATAGCCTACCCAATCATCAGGCATCATGATTCTTCTTAAATCAGGGTGTCCGGGAAAGTCAATCCCTAACAAATCGTATATTTCTCTTTCATTCCAATTCGCCGTTTGCCAGACTGGGGTAACCGATGCAATGGAAGCTGCTTCTCGATCGGTTTTCACTTTAATGCAGTACTCGTGTTTGCTGGAAAGCGATAATAAATAATAAACGACTTCCAAATGAGTTTCCTGATCGACTCCGGATACATTGCGAAGATAGTTAAGGTTAAGTTCAACATGGGATTTTAGCAGTTGGGAACAAGCAAACCAATCACTATTGCGGATCGTTATCGTCGGCAGGTCATGATCTCTTTCATTGATAGACGAATCTTCCACAGCATCGGTGTTTATATTTTCTTTAATGATCTGGAGAATACGATCTAATCTTGGTTGGTTCGGAGACGGTTCTTTGGGTGCAGCTGATGCTTCCGCGGCATCTTCTTGTTCTTTCTTTTCTCTGGCAGCGGCCCTTGCTGCTCTTGCTTCGGCAATGGCCTTTTCTTTGGCTTCAGCGTCTGCCGGCGCCGTTTCGGCAGGGGCGGCAGGGGATGCTTCCTTGGCAGTTGATTCAGGATCTCTGTCCGTGGAGGCCACATTGGAGCTTACATCTTCCTGAGAGACCTCAAGTTTAGGATCTAACTTAATATCCTCTCTTGACTCTTGTATTTCCGCAGCCCGCGGGTCTGATGGTTCCGCATTAGCGTCCTTTGTTTCCTTGTTCTCTTCACTCATCGACTGGTCACCTGCTTGCCGGTTTTCGCTTCGTAGCGTATTTTCTCCTGCAACTTATTTATCCCATAGATCAAGGCTGCAGGGTTAGGCGGGCACCCGGGGATGTAAACATCTACAGGAACGATCTGATCGACACCTTTCACTACGGAGTATGATTTAATATAAGGACCGCCTGCTGTTGCACATGAACCCATGGCAATAACCCACTTGGGTTCAGGCATTTGGTCGTATAATCTTCTTAATAAAGGGCCCATCTTCTTCGTT
>DASWUO010000499.1:0-9214 GCA_036401615.1 Bacilli bacterium
ACAACAGATCAACCACAAAAGGATATACCGTCTGATGAAGCTTACAGGGATCCAATCGGTCATCCGGAAAAAGAAAAAGAAGTACGTTAGATCTACCCCACAGCATATTGCTGAGAATATCCTGAATCGCAAATTCACCGCAGAGGAATCGAATGAAAAATGGGTTACCGATGTAACAGAGTTCAAATATGGAAATGGCCAGAAGGCTTATCTCAGTGCAATCCTGGACCTACATGATAAGTCCATTGTCTCCTATGTTTTAGGTCATTCGAATAACAATAATCTTGTTTTTAACACTTTAGATTTGGCTTTACAAGCCGCACCAAGGAGTATACCTATGATCCACAGTGACCGGGGCTTCCAATATACCTCGTGGGGCTTTAAGAGAAGATTAGAAGCTCATGGACTAACTCAGAGTATGTCACGCGTTGGAAAGTGTATTGATAATGGACCCATGGAAAGCTTCTGGGGAACTCTGAAGTGCGAGAAGTATTACCTTCATAAATACCATACATTCACGGTCCTTAAGAAGGACATTGATGACTATATCCATTTCTACAATTACGAAAGACTTCAAGCTAAATTAAACAGCCTTAGTCCAATGGAAATTCGGACCAAGGCTGCATAAACAATTTTATTTTTTTCAGCTGTCTACTTGACAGGGTGCACTTCACAATGGCTCTACTTCTTTTTTTTAACTTCATTGTTGCATAATCGATCGATTTTTAAAATAAGTTCCTGTTATTACGAGGTCATCCGCTTCGCGGATTGTGCTTGCTGTGCTGTCAGCTTACGAAGAATGATCCGGGAGATCCGCATATTGTCAGTTTCGGCGATGATAAAATCAAACTCATCCATGTAGTTTACTTTCTGGTTCTTCTGTGGCGGAATCTCCACTTGAGCATACAACCATCCGCCAATAGTATCAAAGTCATCTGATTCGATATCCAGGCCGAAGTAACTGTTCACTTCCTCAATTAGCAGCCTGCCGTCAATGGAATGCGTAAAGTCATCCTTCTTCTCTATACTGGGTCGTTCTTCATCAAACTCATCCTGAACCTCGCCTACGATTTCCTCAATAATGTCCTCGAAGGTCACCAATCCGGATGTGCCGCCATATTCATCAATCAGCAAAGCCATTTGAGTCTTCTTCTTCTGCATTAGCTTCAGCAGCGCACTAATCGGCATGGATTCCGGAACTTTGGTAATGTCCCTGGTAATTTGTTTAATACTCGTAAATCCGACGTTAGGCTTCAATAAGTCCTTTATATGAACAAAACCAATAATATTATCTTTGTCGGGTAAACATACAGGATAACGGGTATGCATTTCCTTAATGGCGATGTCTTTATTCTCATCATAAGATAAATTTTCATATAAACACACCATCTTGGTTCTGGAAATCATAATTTCCCTAGCATTGGTTTCTGAGAATTCGAAGATATTGTCGAACAGCGTTAATTCCGCATTGTCTATCAAGCCGCTCTTATGGCTTTCTTTCATTAGTATTCGAATTTCTTCTTCTGTGTGGGCTGATTCATGATCGGTTTCCGGCTCAATTCCTGTTCTGCGAACTAACCAGTTTGAAGTGCCGTTCAAAAACCAGATTAAAGGGTACATTACTTTATAAAACAGAAACATGGGGAAGGAAGTCCATAGGGTTACATCTTCCGATTTGCGAATCGCATAAGTTTTAGGTACTTGCTCTCCTATAGTAATATGCAGTGTTGTGATGATTAGAAAAGCGATAATAAAGGAAATCGTATGAATGAAAATGTCGCCAAATCCCATACTAGATAATGCGGGTTCAATTATTCTGGCAATGGTGGGTTCACCCAACCAACCTAAACCAAGTGAAGCTAAGGTAATGCCCAACTGGCAAGCTGATAAATAAGCATTGAGGTTGTTTAATATATTCCGGGCGAACTTGGCACTTCCCTTCCCTTCTTCAGCTAGAGCGTCAATTCGACTTCCTCTTACCTTAACCAAAGCAAACTCCGCTGCCACAAAAAAACCATTCAAGAAGACAAGTACACCAATCACTACCAGATTCACAATAATAAGTACCGTGTCACTTTCCAATTCAAACCTGTCGCCTAATTAAGACGGACAGGTACACCTCCTTGTAATATAATTTTTGTATAAAAAAGTAATAAAATAAATTTACCCTATCTTAAATTATATATTATTAAAATATACAGTCAAATGTTGTACTATGACTTAATCTCTATAATTTCTTTGGAATTTAGGTTTAATAAGTGCGATTGGTCTTGTTTTTGGGTTCATATGAAGAATACAAGCGTAATTTGCCCTAATATAAGGATAACAATAATTTCCAAACGGAACGAAAGCATGTTTATATAAATGTCGATAAAAAATCGCCCCGCTCTTCTTATACGAACAAGAGCAAGGCGATCCAAGTTATTTTCCAAGCAATATTTGAGTATAAGGAGAATTGATCGGCAGCATAATCACCGGTTCATTCTTAAAGGTGGTTACATAGCTTTCCAAGGTTCGGTACAAGCTATAGAAGGCCGGGTCTTTGCCATAGGCCAAGTTATAGATCTTGGCTGCCTCTTGCTCGCCTTCGGCGATGATCTTCTTGGCATCAGATTGGGCTTGCGCCATCAATTCCTTAGCCGCACGATCTGCAGCAGAAGTTACTTTCCTGGATTCTTCATCCCCTTCGGACAGGTACTGGGCAGCAATGGCTTGACGGTCGGAGATCATCCGATTATACACGCTCTGCTTATTCCCTTCCGGTAAATCTGTTCTCTTGATTCGTACATCAATAATTTCAATACCATAATTGGCGTTCTGAAGGCCTTCGAGAACTTCTCTGGTAATCTCAACGTTTAAATCACCGCGGGCTGTATTCTCGCTAATAATGTTGCCATAATCGATTTCTGATAATTTACGGCGAACGGTATTGTATACAGATTCGTCAATACGTTGAATGGCCGATTCCCTAGTTTGAAGAGTTCGAAGGAACATCTTCGCATCGACAATTCTCCATACCGTATAATTATCAACTAATATTGGCTTTTTATCCTTGGTTAAGATGGAAGTCGGGTTGCTGTCCAAGACCATCCGGTATTTCGGAAGTGAAGTAACATTCTCGATAAAAGGGATTTTAAATTGTAATCCCGGTGTTTCTGATACTCTTACGGCTTCTCCAAATTTCAAAACAACTTTGTATTCCCCTTCATTTACGGTGTAGAGGGAAGAAAACAATAATATCAAGACCGCAACGAAACCAACTGCGCCATAAATATATTTATTCATTGTGCGGTACCCCCCTTAGTTGCATCTGCCGCTGGAGCATCTACGGCCGGAGCCTTAGGTTGGGCAGGAGTCTTGTTCATCAGTTCATTGATCGGCAAGTATTTAATCGTATCCCCGGCCCCGTCGGTTATAAATATCTTGGCAGTAGGCAGAATTTTTTCCAAGGTTTCTAAAACCAGACGTTTCTCAGTAACTTCAGGGCTCTTGGCAAATTCACTATAAATCGCGTTAAATTTGGCTACATCCCCCTGGGCGTTAAGTATCCGTGACTTCTTCTCGCCCTCAGCATTCTCGAGCAGAGCCTGCGCTTCCCCTCTTGCTTTCGGGATAATATCATTTTCATACTTGTTGGCATTGTTCACCTTGGTGTTCTTCTGTTCGCGGGCATTGGTCACTTCCTTGAAAGCATCCTGCACTTCACCCACGGGCGGCTCTATATCTTGAAACTTCAGGTCAATAATATTGATTCCTGTTTCATACGATTTCATAAGCTCCTTTAATTTCTCTGTTACTTTCCCCTGGATATCCGTCTTACCATCGGTAATCGCATAATCGAGTTTATTGGATCCGATTACGGAGCGAATCGCAGAACTGGCAGCATTGCGAAGAATACCTTCTGGATCATTCCGGTCAATATTGAATAAGAACGCCCGGATGTCGCTAATATTCCACTGAACCACTGCATCTGCGGAGACGATGTTCTCATCACCGGTAATCATAAGGGATTCTTCATCCACGGCCTGTATTTGGCCATTTTCTTCACGGTACCCGATTTGAATCTTCTGAGTCAGCTGGGTTTTCACTTTAATTACTTTCTGGATCGGCGAAGGCAGTTTGAAATGCAGCCCTGCACCTGCAGTATTAGTAAATTTTCCAAAAGTAAGAATAGCTGCTGTTTCCTGCTCCTGCACGGTGTAAAACATTGATAAACCAAATAAAAGTACGATGGCTACCACAATCCCGATGACAATCTTTCTGATGAGCCCCGGTGGAATTTCCGGCGGAGCCGTTTGAGATCTTTGGTCGTCAAATGAATTCATGTTTAATTCTCCCTCTTCTCTGATTATTGCTTTTACTATATACGAAAATAGATGGATTGCGTTTCACTTTTCTACTTGCCGGCGGCCAATGCTGCGATTTTGCTGGATTCGTGGATGTGTGTCCCTGGGCTTGGATGTCTGGCAACCAGCATCATGGCCCTAGCAACTGCAGCGGCTTCAATAGGTTTATATTTTTCTAGAGGTCCCTTCCAAATGAAGAATAAAACCTTGGTGGCCATCGCGGCTATTCTTTCCGCGACCCGAAACTCTTGGCGGTCTCCCAGCAGAAGGGATGGCCGGAAAATATGCAGCGATGGCAGACGAAGTTCATTTATGGCTCTTTCGGCTGCTCCTTTGACCTGATTATAGAAGATCTTCGAGCTTACATCAGCTCCCATGGCGGAAACCATCAGGAAGGTGCCAGCCTGTCCCTCCTTAGCCAGCTTAGCCGACTGCAATGGGTATTCCAGATCGACCTTCTTGAAAGCTGCCCGGCTTTTTGCAGTTTTCATCGTGGTACCCAAGCAGCAGAAGACGTGATCGACCTTGAAGTGGTCTTTGTATTGGGGCAGCACATCAAAATTCACTACATATTGCTTCAGTTTTGGATGTTTAACCTCTAGGTGCTTTCTTGTGAGGATCGTCACTTTGGTATAATGGGTCTGGTTTAATACCTGCTTCAGCAGCTCCCCGCCGATGAATCCGCTCGCTCCTATAATTAGTGCCGATTTCCCCTGCATGGTAGAGCACCTCCTATCTAACTTTGATGATACCGATGCTTTCTGCATTGCTTTCTGCATTGCTTTCTGCGATGCTTTCTGCATTGAAAGGATGTGGTTTATATCCCTCTTTGCAGAAACTTCATTAGCCAAACAACCCGCCCTTTTTAAACTGCTTGAAGGCTTTGACTTTCTTGCCTATCACCTTGTCCCCGCGCTTGGGGCCGCCTTGTTCGGCGCTTTTCTTCTTCTTGGCCTCGATGATCTTGCTCATCATTTCCTTGTTCTGGTCTGTCATGGTATGTCTCCTTCTGCTAAATAAAATATAGCTGTAAAAAAATTACGATACTCTTACACGACCATTCCGGCTTACAGAGAATTCCGAGCTCCAAAACACACACTTTCAACGCCGCAACCCGACCATTCCGGCTTACAGTTCACTTTGCAGTGTTCTTCTCGATGGCCTCGGCCAATTCGTTCAAGAAGGTCCATCGGTTCATGAGTTCCTCAAGCTGTGCTTCTTTCTCTTGCTGTTCTTGGAGTAATTTCTGCAAAAGGTATGCATCACTCCCGGAAGCCTCGATTTGTCTCGTAAGCTGCTCCAGCTCAGCCTCTTTATCGGCTATTAATTGGTCGATTTGTTCATATTCACGCTGTTCTTTGAAACTGAACTTAAGAGGACGGTCTTTCTGGCCTGCAGTAGATGATGCTAATTGTGTTAAGGAAGGTGATGACTGTGTCGGTGTTGGTGCTGAAGCTGATGTTGGTGGTGATACTGGTGTTGAAGTTGATTTGGGTGCCGAAGCTGATGTTGTTGGTGATACTGATGTTGAAGTTGATTTGGGTGCTGAAGCTG
This sequence comes from Bacilli bacterium, assembly GCA_036401615.1. GTDB lineage: Bacteria > Bacillota > Bacilli > Paenibacillales > DASWUO01 > DASWUO01. The sequence goes on from DASWUO010000499.1 coordinate 5,901, forward strand.
ATGTTGTTGGTGATACTGGTGTTGAAGTTGATTTAGGTGCCGAAGCTGATGTTGGTGGTGGTGTTGCTTTTGAAGCTCGCTGATTGGACCTGTCTCTTTCCGGCTTCACCAAGTGATTCTTCACATATTGCTGATAATCGGAGTAGTTGCCCACATGTTTAACGATGAGGCCATCCCCTTCGAAATTAAATATCTTCTCAGCTATGCGATCCAGAAAATACCGGTCATGCGACACCGCAATAACGGCCCCGTTAAAATCATCAAGGTAGTTCTCAAGGATGGTCAGCGTCTGAATGTCCAGATCATTGGTCGGCTCATCCAACAACAGCACATTCGGGGCACCGATCAGAATGCGCAGCAGATACAGCCTTCTCTTCTCCCCGCCGGAGAGCTTGGAGATGGGTGTCCACTGCATGGTGGGGGTGAAGAGGAACCTCTCCAGCAGCTGTGAGGCTGTAATCGTTTCCCCTGCGCCATTCTCGACCACCTGGGCCTCTTCTTTAATGTAATCGATCACTCTTAAGCTTTCATTCATTTCTTCATTTTCTTGAAAAAAACAACCAATCTTCACGGTCTGGCCCATATCTACCGTACCCTGATCGGGTTGGAGCTTGCCTCCAATGATGTGCAGCAGGGTGGATTTTCCCATGCCGTTCGCCCCTGTGATCCCAACCCGGTCTTTCCTTAACACAAGATAACTAAAATCCTCAATCAAGGTTCGATCGTCATATCCTTTGCGGACATGTTCCAACTCTACGACCTTCTTGCCCAAGCGGGAGGAGCTCACGGAAAGTTCTGCTTTATCCTGCTGGCTGTAGCCGCTCAAGTCCTCGCTAAGCTGGCCGAATCGGTCGATTCTAGCCTTTTGTTTGGTGGAACGGGCCTTTGCGCCTCTCCGGATCCAAGCCAGTTCGTTGCGAAACAGATTCTGCTGTTTCTTCTCTGTCGATTGCTGCATCTCTTCCCGCTCTGCCTTGATTTCCAAGAACTTAGAGTAGTTGCCGGAATAGCTGTAAAGCTTCCCCCGATCCAACTCCAGAATACGGTTGACTACGCGATCCAGAAAATAGCGGTCATGGGTAATCATCAGCAGCGCCCCCTTGCGTTTGCGCAAATACTGCTCCAACCAATCAATGGTTTCATTATCAATATGGTTGGTGGGTTCATCCAGAATCAACAGATCGGCAGGACTGATCAAAGCATGCGCCAAAGCGACTCTCTTCCGCTGCCCGCCGGATAATTGACCCATTAAAGCATCAAAATCAACAATCCCGAGTTTGGTTAAGATGATCTTGGCATCACTCTCCCGCTGCCAATCGTCCTCATCTTTGCTTTCATCGGCCAATCCCTGAGTCATCCCTTGATAGACTTGTTGAAGCACCGTGGCTTTATCGTCAAAATAAGGAATTTGCGGCAAATAAGCGATTCTCAGATTCGAGGATAACGCCATTCGCCCGCCATCGGCATGCTCGAACCCGGCAATGACCTTCAGCAAAGTGGACTTGCCGGCACCGTTAATCCCGATCAGTCCAATCTTGTCCTGATCCTCCAGTCCAAAAGCCAGTTTATCAAATAAAACTTTCTCCCCATAACTTTTACTAATATTCTCAACCGATACGATATTCATTACTGCCGCCCTTCTCTACTATACATGGTTTGGCTCATAGGTTAACAAGGAAAATAGTTCCTCCAGCTCTTCGGACGTTAAGTCTCTCCAAGCTCCCCGTGCCAATCCATCGATCTTAATGTTCATGATACGGATTCTGCGCAGCTGCCGAACCTGATAATCCAGTGCAGCGCACATTCGCCGGATTTGCCGATTCCGCCCTTCGGTAAGGATGATGCGGAAAACCCGCTCTGAAATTTGATTTACCTCGCAAGGCAGTGTTTGTCCATCCGGAATCACCACACCATCCGCCATAGTACGGATAAAATCAGGCGTTACGGGGTAGTCAACGGTGACGATGTATTCTTTCTCATGGCGGTTCTCGGCCCTTAAAATGCGGTTTACAATGTCGCCATCGTTGGTTAACAAGATGAGCCCTTCCGAGTCCTTGTCCAAACGGCCTATAGGAAAGATACGTTCAGGGTGGTTTACGTAATCAATGATATTGCCTTCAATGTGAAGCTCGGTTGTACTGGTAATCCCGGGAGGTTTGTTTAGGGCGATGTAGATCAGCTTCTTCTTGGGGGCTAGGGGCTTTCCATCCACATAAACCGTATCCCCGCCGGATACTTTGGTTCCCAATTCAGCGATGGTTTCGTTAACAGCAACCCTTCCCGCAGCAATAAGTTTGTCAGCTTCCCGTCTGGAGCACATCCCCGTTTCGCTTATGAACTTGTTAATTCGCATGCGCTTGGTCCATTGGCGGCAGTACCTCGTTGAGGCTTCCGGAACGGTAGCCTTTCAAATCTAAGCTAACATAGGCATAGCCAATTTCCTTCAGCTTGGCATCCACGGTTTCGGCAACAGCGGCGAACTTCATCAGGTCCGCAGGAGCCACTTCAATGCGGGCCAACTTATCGTGCTGACGAACGCGTACTTGGCGAAAGCCAAGCTGCATGATGAAATCCTCGGCTTGATCAATCATGGACAGCTTCTGCTGGGTAATCAGTTCTCCGTATGGAATCCGTGAGGATAAACAGGCAAACGACGGCTTATCCCAAGTCGACAAACCCATTTGGCGAGACATATGGCGAATCTCCGACTTTAGAATCCCTGCCTCAATCATGGGCGCCCGCACCCCGCGATCGTGAGCAGCCTGCAGCCCGGGGCGGTGCTCACCAAGATCATCGGCTATCGCTCCAAAGATCACACAATCAAAACCTCGCTGCTCGGCAATGGGGATGAGGTGGGAGAACAGTTCATTTTTGCAAAAATAACAACGGTTAGTCGGGTTCTCGGCATATCCCGGAATATTCAATTCGCTGGTATGAATCACTTCATGGGGGGCGTTCATCTGCTTAGCAATGGCTATCGCTTCGAACTTCTCCCGCTCCGGATACGTTTCCGAATCAGCTGTGATCGCCAGTACCCGTCCAGGACCCAAAAACTCTAATGCCGCTTTCAGTAAAAAAGTACTGTCCACTCCTCCGGAAAACGCCACAATCACTTTGCCCATTGACTGCAAAATGTCGCCTAATTGAATATACTTGTCTTCCATTGTCTCCATAGGTCCTCCCGGCATGGCTTAGTTTCTTCGTTTTCTGTGTTTCAACGTTACTATTAACTTTAGCACAAAAATAACATTTTTTCGAATCGGGGAACCAAATCCCACTGTAAATTGTCTTTATTTGTATATAAGAATTATTCG
>DASWUO010000500.1:0-13880 GCA_036401615.1 Bacilli bacterium
AAAGACATTAAGGTGACCTTCCCCGAGAATTACCAGGCCGAGCATTTAGCCGGGAAAGAAGTATTGTTCAAAGTACGGCTGCACGACATCAAACGAAAGATTTTACCGGCGTTGGATGACGAGTTTGCCAAGGACGTAAGCGAATTTGATACACTTGAAGAATATAAGCAAGACATTGCGCAGAAAATTAAAGAGAAAAAAGAAAAAGAAAACAAATTTTATATCGAAGCTACCGTAATTGAGAAAGCATCCGAAGTGGCTGACTTGGATATTCCCCAAGTGATGATTAATAACGAGTTGGAGCAAATGCTGCAGGAGTTTGGAACCCGTTTGAAGAAACAAGGCATGGCTTTAGAACAATATTACCAATTCTCAGGACAAGATGAAGCGGCACTTAGAGCACAGATGCAAGGGGATGCCGAGAAAAGGGTTCGCAATAATCTTGTATTAGAAGCCATTGCCAAAGAAGAGAATGTTTCGGTAACAGATGAAGAAATCAACGAAGAGCTTGAGAAAATGTCATTAATCTACCAGAAGCCGGCTGACGAATTATTGGCCATCCTGAGCGCTAACGGCAACTTAATTGATTTGAAATATGATCTTGTAGCCAGGAAGACTGTGAAGTTTCTTGTCGAGCACAGCAAAAAGGTTCCGGACGCTGAAGTGGCTTAAAGCAGGTAAAGGCACGTATAGTTATCGTGCCTTATTTTTTACCACTTTTCACGTCCAATCACAATACATAATGTCAGCTTCGAAGAAGAATACTTAAAATTCAATACATAAGATAAGCGCTTGAATGTTTTCTCCCGGAAGCATGACATGAGTAACGTAACATGTTAAAATGGGAGTATTCTTGAATAAGAAAGGGGTTGGTAACATGAATCTAATACCAATGGTTGTTGAACAAACCAATCGGGGGGAACGCTCCTATGATATCTATTCCAGGTTGCTTAAGGACCGGATTATATTTCTCGGAAGTGCTATTGATGATGATGTAGCCAATCTAATCATAGCACAACTGCTTTTTCTGGCAGCCGAAGACCCTGAAAAGGACATTTCACTATATATCAACTCGCCGGGTGGCTCGGTTACATCGGGCATGGGCATTTACGATACCATGCAATTTATTAAACCGGATGTTTCCACCATATGTGTCGGGATGGCTGCAAGTATGGGTTCATTGCTGCTTACCGCCGGAGCCAAAGGGAAACGATTCTCCCTGCCTAACAGCGAAGTCATGATCCATCAGCCGCTTGGCGGGGTCAGGGGACAGGCAACAGATATCAAGATTCATGCCGATTGGATCATCAAAACCAAGAGGAAGTTAAATGAAATTCTAGTGGAACGTACAGGGCAGACTTACGAGAAGATTGACAAGGATACGGACCGCGATTTTTTTATGAGTGCCAATGACGCCAAGGAATACGGGTTGATTGATGAAGTGATAACACGACTAGATCTTAAAAAATGAGGTGATTGTGTGTTTAAATTTAATGATGAAAAAGGCCAATTAAAGTGTTCCTTCTGTGGAAAGTCCCAAGACCAGGTTCGTAAATTAGTGGCCGGCCCTGGTGTTTATATTTGTGATGAATGTATCGAGCTCTGCACAGAGATCGTTGAAGAAGAATTAGGCCATGAGGAAGAATTGGATTTGAAGGATGTGCCTAAACCTAAAGATATACGGGGAACCCTTGACCAATATGTCATCGGACAGGAACAAGCCAAGAAATCGTTGTCTGTAGCGGTATATAACCATTACAAACGAATCAACTCCCGCAACAAACTCGAGGATGTAGAACTGCAGAAAAGCAACATTTTGCTGGTTGGACCTACAGGCAGCGGGAAAACATTGTTGGCTCAAACCTTGGCTAAGATCTTGAATGTTCCTTTTGCGATCGCCGATGCCACTTCTTTAACGGAAGCCGGATACGTCGGAGAAGACGTAGAGAATATTTTGCTAAAATTGATTCAATCTGCAGATTATGATGTGGAGAAGGCTGAACGCGGCATTATCTACATCGATGAGATCGATAAAGTGGCCCGTAAATCAGAAAATCCATCCATTACTCGCGATGTTTCCGGGGAAGGCGTACAGCAAGCGTTGTTGAAAATATTGGAAGGTACGGTTGCTTCAGTTCCACCTCAAGGGGGCCGCAAGCATCCGCATCAAGAATTTATCCAAATTGACACAACCAATATCCTCTTTATTTGCGGAGGCGCGTTTGACGGGTTAGAACAAATCATTAAACGCAGAATCGGGAAGAAAGTCATAGGTTTTAGCAGTGAAGGCAATAAGGTGGATTTGAAAGCTGGTGAATATTTATCCTTAGTGCTTCCGGAAGATTTATTGAAATTTGGCTTAATTCCGGAATTTGTTGGCCGTTTGCCGGTGATATCCACTTTAGAGCCGCTTGATGAAGCAGCGTTGGTGCGCATTCTGTCTGAACCAAGAAACGCCTTGGTTAAGCAATACCAGAAACTGTTGGAAATGGACAATGTGACCTTGGAGTTTGAAGCTGGAGCCCTAACGGCCATAGCCAAAGAAGCCAATTTACGCAATACCGGTGCCCGGGGACTAAGGGCTATTATTGAAGGGATTATGCTGGATGTGATGTTTGAAGTTCCTTCAAGGGACGATGTAACGCATTGTGTAATCACGGAGAAGGTGGTTAAAGAGAAAATCATTCCTGAACTAACCATTAAGGAAGTCAAGGACAATAAAGAAACCAAAGATAAGAAGAAGAAAGAAGAAAGTGCATAAATTTTATCTTATAATAGAGGTTAGGGCTGTGAGAAGCCTCTAGCCTCTAACTTCTAATTGGGAGAGAAGAGCGATGTACTTAAGAAGTGAAACCGTACCGGTCCAAGTGGGAAATGTAACGATAGGCGGCAGCAATACAGTCATTATGCAAAGCATGTGTACAACTAAGACCGCCGATGTTCAAGCTACGGTTGCGGAGATACATAGGCTTGAAGAGGCCGGCTGCCAGCTTGTCAGGGTCACTGTAAATAACAAAGAAGCGGCAGAGGCTATTAAAGCCATAAAAAAAGCGATCTCCATTCCCTTGGTGGCCGATATTCACTTTGATTACAGGCTGGCCTTGGCAGCTATTGAGAACGGGGTAGACAAGGTTCGGATCAACCCGGGAAACATAGGAAGACGCGACAAGATTGAAGCCGTAGTAAGAGCATGTAAAGAACGGAACATCCCTATTCGTATTGGTGTTAATGCCGGATCATTGGAAAACCACCTGCTTGAGAAATACGGGTATCCCACAGCTGAAGCTATGGTGGAAAGCGCCTTGTTTCACATTAACATCCTAGAAGAACTGGACTTTCACGACATTATTGTTTCTTTGAAAGCATCTGATGTACCGATGGCTATTGCCGCATATTCTATGGCTGCCGAGAAATTCAGATACCCCCTGCATCTTGGCATTACAGAGGCAGGCACCTTATTCTCAGGGTCTGTGAAAAGCGCCGCGGGAATCGGAGCTCTGCTGGCTAAGGGAATTGGTTCTACTGTGCGTATTTCCTTAAGCGCCGATCCGGTCGAAGAAATTAAAGTAGCCCGCGAATTGCTTAAGGTCTTCGGGCTGATTACCAATGCAGCCACCTTAATCTCCTGTCCAACCTGCGGACGTCTAGATATTGATTTATTCTCCGTAGCCAACGAGGTTGAGGCTTATATTGAGAAGATTAAAGTACCGATCAAGGTATCCGTCCTGGGATGCGCCGTTAACGGCCCTGGAGAGGCCAGGGAAGCAGATATAGGGATAGCCGGAGCCAGAGGAGAGGGCATGCTGTTTCGCTACGGAGAAATGATTCGTAAGGTTCCCGAGAAGGAACTGCTGACTGAGTTGAAGAAAGAAATTGACATCATCGTAGCCGAATATGAAAAAACCGGAGTGATCCCCGGTCGTAAGCATTAAAATTTTACATTGAAAAATCTTTTTAATACAAAAGCTGAGGTATCAGGTATTTGATATTAACCCTCATTCGGCCAAACAGATTTCGTGTAAGAGCCTATTATAACTAACTTGAGGGATCCAGGATGCGCTACTCTCGATCAATTTGGACATTTCAAGACTCAAGGGAACTAGGGTATCTTATTTCAACAAAATTGTGGTCTAGTCAACAAAAAGAAATCAAATAACGCACCCCTGTTCCGTTACATTTTTGGATTGGCACGAATCGGGAAAATAGCGAACTCCAGATCCCTTAGACCTTGAATCCCCTTAGAAGGAATATATAAAAACCTGCAAAGCAGGTCAGACTGTCGAGAAATGCGCTTTCTTTGGTTTTGTAGAAGGTACTCGTTTTTCTCCGAACATGAAAATGGGTTACATTCCATTAATATTAAAAGATCGCCCTTTTACTTTGCCTTCTTGGCAAGGTAGAGGGCGATCTTTTTGAAGTTCTGTACGGTGGCGGTCATCAAGGCTTGCTCCTGGACATTAGCCTTACCGCGTAACCGACAAAAACGAAATCCGTGGAGCTCTTTGGCGTCCGCAAAACTTCGTTCAATGGTTTGGTATCGTAACCGGTATAAATATTTGCCTGACCGACTCAGTCGGTTCTTTCGTACCCATTCTTTACTGTCTTCCCAAACATGCCGTGTAATTACTTTCTGGTTGTTTTTGGATCGGGTACATTCAGATAGGAGGGGACAATTTTGGCATTGCTGTGCATTCGACTTGTATTCCCGATATCCCTCTCGATTTGTAGTCGAGTATTTGAGCTCTTGTTTCTGCGGACAGACATAGACGTTTTTTTCCGGATCGTATTTAAATCTCCATTTCTTCATGAGACCCTTTACCGGAGTAAAAGCCCGTCCGCCAATTACGGCAAAGAGGTTCATGTCGTGCACACCTTTGCATATCGGGGTGGTTAAGTACCCGGCATCCAGAGCAACAGCTTCCAACGTTTCCTTGAAGCGAAACTTCTCTATTTGATATTTTAATCGTTCTAAATAGGGAATGGAATCGTGAACATTGCCGGCCGTTACATGCACATCGGTAATAATATTGAATTTATGGTCGACGGTTCTGTGATCCAGGTAGAAAAAGCCCTCCGGTTTCCCGTCTCGTACCATGTAGCCACTCTCGGGATCAGTCGTGCTTATTTTGATCTCCTTGGTTTCGATCACCTCCTCCCGCATTTTCAATTCCTTTTTTCCAAGCGCTTCTCGGTCTTCACGAACAGCCTTCTCGAGTTCCTCGATGTAGTCCCGTGTGCTGCATTCGACAACTTGAGTCACATGCTTGCGTTTATTGGCATTGGCCTTTAAATGCGTGGAATCCGTAATGAGCACCCGCCCCGCCACCATTCGGTGGTTCATAGCCAAACGAACCACCTCGTCAAAAATGTCTTGAAACACCGTAGTTTCGGCAAAGCGTGTTCTACGGTTCCAACTGATCGTTGTGTGATCCGGCACAGATCCTGTTAATCCTAAACCTAAGAACCATCGGTAGGCAATATTCATATTTACTTCTTTTTCTAACTGCCGCTCCGAACGGATTCCATAGAGGTAACCGATAAAAACCATTTTGAAAAGCAAGACAGGATCAATGGCAGGGCGACCATGGTGGTCATGATAATAAGGGCGTACTTTTTCCAAAATGAATGAGAAGTCGATGTGTCGTCGGATTAAACGAAGCAAGTGGTCTTGAGGAACCATTTGCTCAACACAAACCAGTTCATAATTGAGTTGGGGATCATTTTTTTGAGATCGGAGCAATTCAATCACCGCCTAATCATTGTTATTTTAACTATATTATAACATATTAACGCGGTGTCGTGTTAAATTTATTGCAAAAAAAAGACCATCGAGAGTTTCTCGACAGTCTGACCTGCAAAGCAGGTTTTTTTTGCTGTCTGGATAATGACAAGGGACTAAACCAAACCGCAGCAGGGAATACTTCCATTATTAGGCTATGTCTTTTCATAGTCATGGGAGGTAGAATGTATAATGAGTATCAGTTTAATCTTAATGATCATCCAAGTCTTTTTTGCGGTTGTGATCGGGTTATACTTTTGGAATTTATTGCGCGGCCAGCAGGCCAATAAAACGAATGTAGAACGGGAATCCCGCAAAGAAATGGACAAGCTGCGAAAACTAAGGTCCATCTCTTTGACGCAGCCGCTTGCGGAGAAGACAAGACCGGCATCGATGCAGGATATTATCGGCCAGAAGGAAGGGCTTAAGGCGCTTAAAGCCGCCCTCTGCGGACCCAACCCGCAGCACGTTCTTATTTATGGCCCCCCGGGTGTTGGCAAAACTGCGGCAGCCCGTGTAATTCTGGCGGAAGCCAAGAAGAATCCGTCATCCCCTTTCAAGACCCATGCCAAGTTTACTGAGGTCGATGCTACCATAGCCCGATTCGATGACAGAGGGATTGCCGATCCTCTGATCGGTTCGGTTCATGATCCCATCTACCAAGGAGCCGGAGCCATGGGGATTGCCGGAATTCCACAGCCTAAGCCGGGTGCGGTGACGAAAGCGCATGGAGGCATTCTGTTTATCGATGAAATTGGGGAACTGCATTCTGTCCAGATGAATAAGCTGTTAAAGGTATTGGAGGATCGCAAAGTTTTTCTGGAAAGCTCCTATTACAATTCGGAGGATCATAATATTCCGAGCCACATCCATGATATTTTTCAAAATGGTTTGCCCGCTGATTTTCGTTTAGTTGGAGCGACCACCCGCACACCCCAGGAAATTCCCCCTGCCATCCGATCGCGATGTATGGAAATCTTCTTTAAGCCGCTGCTGCCGGAGGAAATCTCGAGTATTGCGAATAATGCTCTAAGTAAACTCGGGTTTTCCAATAATGAGAAGACGGTTGAAGCTGTGAAGAAATATGCAACCAACGGAAGGGAAGCCGTTAATATCATTCAACTGGCTGCCGGTATTGCTATTACGGATCAACGCAGCGAGATATGTGCCGAGGATGTGGAATGGGTAGCGACCAACTCGCAAATTCCACCCCGCAACGAGAAGAAAATCCCCCTTAGCCCACAAGTCGGGTTAATTAACGGATTAGCGGTTTATGGGCCTAATATGGGGGCCATCTTGGAAATAGAGGCAACCGTCATTTCGGTAACTCCATCAGGTACTGGAAAAATAAATATTACCGGCATCGTGGAAGAGGAAGAAATGGGTGGAGGCAATAAGACTGTACGCCGAAAAAGCATGGCCAAAAGCTCTGTTGAGAATGTATTGACTGTACTGCGTAAGTATGGATTTGAGCCGTATGATTATGACCTGCATATTAATTTTCCAGGGGGCGTTCCAGTTGATGGACCCTCTGCAGGTATAGCGATGGCTGCTGCTATAGCTTCCGCTATTCGGAATATACCTATTGACAATAAGTTAGCTATGACGGGGGAAGTAAGCATTCATGGCAAGGTTAAACCGGTGGGCGGTGTTTCTGCCAAGATAGAAGCAGCCGTTCGGGCGGGTGTCACGAAAGTAGTGATTCCAAGAGAAAACTGGCAAGAAACTTATTCCAGTATAGCGGGATTGGAAGTCATACCTGTTGACTCAATTGAAGAAGTATTTGACCATGCACTGGGTATTCTACATAGACCCTTGATCATGGATGTACCTAATTTAGTCGAATCTAATATGACGGATATAAGAATAGCTTCATCTTTGCCAACCCTGCATGGGTGATCCGGATTGGTGTTTTAATGCAACATTTGATAAAATGTAAACACAGCACAGTAAAGGCTGAATTAATGGTATGGGATGCGGTTGGTTCAGTCGAACATAAGAGTTAATTGGAGGTGGATAACAGAATGGGAGCGAACAAAGTACAAGGGCGTCGCGTGCCATTATTGCCTTTAAGGGGATTGCTGGTCTATCCTACTATGGTACTTCATCTGGATGTAGGCCGGGAAAAGTCAATAAAGGCTTTGGAAAGAGCGATGCTTGAAGATAACATGATCCTTCTATGTTCACAATCGGAAATTAATATTGAGGAACCAGCCCAGGAAGATATTTATAGAGTAGGCACCATCGCCAAAGTAAGACAAATGCTTAAACTGCCTAATGGTACCATTAGAGTGCTGGTAGAAGGAATCATTCGTGCCGAAATCATAGAATATTTATCGAATGAAGAATATTACGAAGTTACAGCCAAAGAATTGCCGGAGGAAGAGATCGCCGATCCCGAGATGGATGCTATGGTAAGGACGGTGCTAACGCAATTTGAGCACTATATTAATCTGTCCAAGAAGGTAACTCCGGAAACATTGGCAGCGGTCTCAGATATTGAAGAGCCTGGAAGGTTAGCCGATGTGATATGCAGCCATCTTTCGTTGAAGATTAAGGATAAGCAAGAGATCCTAGAAACCATTGAGGTTAGATTACGCTTAGAAAAGTTATTGGATATTCTGAATAATGAACGGGAAGTTCTGGAACTGGAACGAAAAATCAGCCAACGTGTCAGAAAACAAATGGAGAAGACCCAGAAAGAATATTATCTTCGCGAACAGATGAAAGCCATCCAGAAAGAGCTCGGGGACAAAGAAGGACGCGCAACAGAAGTAGAGGAATTGCGCGCCCAGCTTGAAGAAACCGAAGTACCCGAAAAGGTGAAGGATAAGATAGAGAAGGAAATTGACCGGTTAGAGAAGATGCCTGCGGCTTCTGCGGAAGGCGGGGTTATTCGCAACTATGTGGATTGGCTCTTAGGCTTGCCGTGGTCTAAATCCACTGAGGACGACTTGGATATTATTAGGGCTGAGGCCATTCTTAATGAGGATCATTATGGTTTGGAGAAACCCAAGGAACGTGTGCTTGAGTATTTAGCTGTTCAACAGCTGGTCAAGAAACTTAAAGGACCCATTCTTTGTTTGGTTGGCCCTCCCGGAGTAGGGAAAACCTCTTTGGCTCGATCTATTGCAAGATCTTTAGGCCGTCAATTTATTCGTATCTCCTTAGGTGGAGTGCGAGATGAAGCGGAAATTCGCGGACACCGGCGAACCTATGTCGGTGCCATGCCGGGAAGAATTATTCAAGGCATTAAATCCGTAGCGAAGAACAATCCTGTCTTTTTGCTGGATGAAATTGATAAGATGGCCATGGATTTTCGCGGGGATCCTGCTTCAGCTTTACTCGAAGTGCTTGATCCGGAACAGAATAATACCTTCAGCGATCATTTTATCGAACTGCCTTTTGACTTATCCAATGTGATGTTTGTTACGACGGCTAATGCTGTTCACAACATTCCCCGCCCTTTGTTGGACCGCATGGAAATGCTGTATATTCCGGGGTACACTGAATTGGAAAAGCTGCAGATTGCGATCAAATATTTAATGCCTAAGCAGAAGGAAGAACATGGCCTGCAGGAAGACCAGCTGAATGTGGATGAAGAAACCCTGCTCAAGATCATTCGGGAATATTCCAGGGAAGCCGGGGTTAGAAAGCTAGAACAGCTGATGGCCACCTTATGCCGTAAAGTAGCAAGAGAAATTGTCGCCTCTATGGATCTCAAAGTGACCATTGGCAAACATAATCTTCAGGATTATCTTGGTCCGGAAAAATTCCATTACGGAATGGCCGAAACAGCGGACCAGATTGGGGCTGTCACCGGATTAGCCTGGACAGAAGTCGGCGGAGATACCCTTGTTATAGAAGTCACCATCATGCCGGGAACCGGGAAATTAACCCTGACGGGTAAATTGGGTGATGTAATGAAGGAATCTGCTCAAGCTGCACTAAGCTATACACGATCCCGGGTCATAGAATTAAACATTGAACCAACCTTCCATGAGAAGAATGATATTCATATTCATATTCCAGAAGGAGCCATTCCGAAGGATGGGCCTTCTGCCGGGATTACTATTGCAACAGCTTTGATCTCTGCTTTGACGAATAGGCCGGTAAATCGTGAAGTTGCCATGACAGGTGAGATCACCCTGCGGGGGCGCGTGCTTCCAATTGGCGGGCTGAAGGAAAAGGTACTGGCAGCTCACCGTGCCGGGATTAAGAAGATCATCATTCCCAAAGATAACGAGAAGGATATTCACGATATTCCGGAAAGTGTCCGCAATGAGTTAGTATTTAAAGCTGTCACACATATGGATGAAGTAGTAGAGCATGCCTTGGTCAATACGGTAGCAGTACATTAGGAAGAGTGAATAGACATATGAAAGTAAATCAATCGGAATTTGTAATTAGTGCCGTAGGTCCAGATCAGTATCCTGACGATGCCTTGCCGGAAATTGCTCTGGCAGGGCGCTCAAATGTAGGGAAATCTTCTTTAATTAACCGATTGATCAACCGGAAGAATTTGGCCAGAAAGAGTTCTACCCCGGGGAAAACACAAACCTTGAATTATTACCGGGTGAACACGGATCTTTATTTTGTTGACTTTCCGGGTTACGGCTATGCCAAGGTGTCAAAATCGTTAAGACAGCAGTTTGGGAGAATGATAGAACAATATTTGCTTGAGAGGAAGCAGCTAAAGCTGATCTTACAAATTATTGACATCCGTCACGTTCCTTCTGCTGAAGACCAAGCCATGTATGATTGGCTTCTGTATTATAATATTCCTCTTTGTATTGTTGCCACTAAAGCGGATAAGATCCCAAAGGGCAAATGGCAGAAGCATATGAGCATCATAAAACAAACACTTAATGTCAATCCGGCCCATGCCATGGTTCTGGTATCTGCCGAAACCGGCCACGGGAAAGATGAATTGTGGAGTATCATTAAGAAAGCCATTACCCGTTCAGATGCTACTGAAGACAGTTTAAGCTCCAGCACAGAAGATGTGATAGAAGACGAGTTCACATTAAATTAAATAAAACCACTAGACCTAAACGGGAATTCTACCTTTATGCCCAGAAAACAGAGGATTTCACGTGTTTCTTTGAGATATTTGCGGTTTAAAGCGGTTTTTTCGAAAATTTGCTGAAAAATCAAAGAAATTCATTAGGAATATTCACAAGCTATAGGGTATAATCATATACAGATGGTTTATTAGGCGATATCAAAACTAGGGGAGATTTTTATGGCTAAGAGGATAGCCACGGAATATGTCAAATCCAGTTTAAATTTAACCGAAGCCGAATTATTAAAATTTATTGAAATTTTTGAAGATGAACAAAGGGTTTTGCTTGTAAAAGTTTTTGAAAACGGAAATCAACAAATTATTTTTCGGGATAATGCCGAAGACGAGGTTGTGTTTTCCTTCGAATTAAGTAATGGTAAGTATATTTCCGAAGGATCCTGCAGGGTAAGCAACCCACAGCTTACGAATTTAATGCGAAAAGCCGTCAGTGATTTTAAAGGGAATGCTATTGTAAACCGGATTTATTCCGATTTTACAATGGTTTATTATTATGAGCGCGGCCTCGTTGTAAAGATTGTAGAAATGATCGGTTCAGCACAAAAAGTGATTTATGAATATACCAACACTGCAAATGTATTAGAGCAATGGTTTCACAATCAGAAAGCCGAAGAAGAAATTCAGGAAACTTACCGGAAAATTGATAAATTACTTGATCTTCGAATTGAATCTGGAGAAAAACCCGAGCATACCCAAATTGATCTGCAGCTGCAGAGATTGACCCATAAATTATTTGTATTGGAAGCTTAAAAATTGTTAGAATCTACTCTAGAGGGCCTTAGAAAAGGCTCTTTTTTCGTTGCTGCAGGAAACTCAGGAACAACTCCAAAAAAAACTCCAAAAAAAACTCTTGCATTTCTGCTCAATAGATGTTATTTTTAATCTCGTTGACAATTATATAGGAACCAGGATTCACTTAAGGTTGCGAGAGATTCTTCCCTCGAGAAGTGGATGACGTAGGTCCTAGCGGATAAATCTTCACATTTTATTCCTAGGAAGGGGGAACCGGGAGATGGAATATTCTACTTTCGGAAGACACGTTGCTGTTGATGCATGGGAGGTTGACTTTAAACTTCTTAACAATGCAGAGTGGTTACAGGCACAAATGGTGGAGGCTGCAGAGGTTTCCGGGGCAACGGTATTATCGGTTCAAGCCAAGAAATTTGAGCCGCAAGGAGCAACTGTATTGGTATTATTATCAGAAAGTCATCTCTCGATACACACGTATCCTGAAAAAGGTTTTGCCGCAATTGATTGTTACACTTGCGGAGAGACAGTGGATCCGCAAACAGCTATTGATTATATGATATCGATGTTGAAGCCTGAGAGAGTGTATGCGAAGAAATTAGTGCGTGGACTTGGCGAGCTGCAAGTTGAATCGGTTAAGACTAAACAAATGGCACTTATTAAATAAAAGTAACCAAACATAATTTTTTATAAACATAGCTATAATAACTAACAACCCTGAAGAAATTCTCGGTTGTTTTTGTTTGTTTACAAGGCCATTGAATATATTTCCAATTTAACGGCAAACTTATTCATAATGTCTTCATATTTGCTTTTCAAACAGCTTGTTGATGTGTGATATAATAATGATTGATGTCATCTTATATGGGAGAGTAGGTGGAATACATGCACATTCTAGCGGTTGGAATGGATTACCATACAGCACCTGTGGAAGTAAGAGAGAAATTTACTTTCTCGGATGAGGATTTGCCCAAGGCTTTGGAGCAATTAAAACAAACCAAGAGTATACTGGAATGTGTCATTGTGTCCACCTGCAACCGTACGGAAATCTATGCTGTAGTGGATCGGCTGCATATGTGCGGCTACTTCATACGGGGTTTTATGGAGAGTTGGTTTCAAATCCCCCGCGGTGAATTTACGAATTACTTATCGATGTATGAAGACGAGGCGGCAATTGAACATTTATTCAGGGTTACCAGCGGCCTGGATTCTATGGTTATTGGCGAAACACAGATTCTGGGACAAATTCGCACCTCGTTTATGGCAGCCCAGAAATACCAAGCCACAGGTACATTGTTTAACACTTTGTTTAAACAAGCGATTACGATGGCCAAGAAGGCTCATTCGGAAACCTCAATTGGAGAGAATGCAGTATCGGTTAGTTATGCTGCAGTTGAATTGGGCAAGCGGATTTTCGGTAATTTCAAACACAAAAAAGTGATGATCATCGGTGCCGGCAAAATGAGCGAATTGACAGTCAAGCATCTGCATGCGAATGGTGCGGAGAAAGTCATCGTGATGAACCGGAGCCTGGAGAAAGCGCGGGAACTAGCCGGTAAATTTAATGGACAGCCTTGCTCAATAGAGCAAATGGATGAGATGATGAATGATGTAGATATTGTCATTAGTTCCACTGGAGCTGAAAACATAGTATTATCCTATGGCGAAGTACATGCTGCAATGAATAAACGCAAGTCACGGCCTTTGTTTATGATTGATATTGCGGTTCCCCGCGACATAGATCCTAAAGTGATCGGGATCCCTAATGTATTTCTCTACGATATCGATGACTTGGAAGATATTGTCCAGAACAATCTGGAACAACGGAGTAAAGAGTCAATTAAGGTAGAAGGCATGATCCGTGAGGAGATATCAGCATTTCAATTATGGTTTAAGACATTGGGGGTAAGCCCGGTAATAAGAGCCCTTCAGGAAAAAGCTGCAATGATTCATCAAGAAACCATGGATTCCTTATTAAAGAAACTTCCTGATCTGAATGAACGGGAATTATTGGTAATTCGCAAGCTTAGCAAAAGCATGGTCAATCAGATGCTTCATGACCCCATTCTGCGAATTAAGGAAATGGCTGCCGAGAAGCACGGTGATGAAGCTTTGCATACTTTTACAAAGATTTTTGCGCTTGAGGAAACAATTAATAAAGATGAAGATCGTCAAGAACCGGTTGTTATTCAATCAAGTGATGTGCCGCAAATGACATGCGGGGAATTATCTGTCAAATCCCGGGCAATTTTAGCCGGATCCTAGGATATC
>DASWUO010000501.1:0-6072 GCA_036401615.1 Bacilli bacterium
TAACTGCTGAAAGGATAAGTACTTAAGATATTTACACCAGGGGCACCAACATCTACAGAGTTTGCTCCATAATTTGAGAAACTGGCTAAGCCTCCAACATTGTCAACAGCTGCAACGCTAATAATATTCGTGGCAGGTAAACTGGATGGCGAAAAGGGAGTGCTGTCGTTATTTGTTCCATTATTTCCAGCTGCCGCTACAAAGACCATACCTGATGCCGCAATGGCATTGTTAAGAGCGGTATCCTCTGACGAGGAGGGACTTCCCCAACTGGCATTGGCTACCTTGGCACCTTTCACTCTTGCATATTCAATGGCCCTGATGGCATCGGATGTGTATCCGGTTCCTTGGGAACCCCCCAGAAATTTAACCGTCATAATCTTCACATTAGGGGCAACCCCCCTGACGCCAGCGGAATTGGCGGCGGCTGCTATGGTTCCAGCCACATGGGTGCCGTGGTTATCATAGGTATCGTCATATACCGTATTATTGCTTCCACCTAAGTGAAAGTCCCAGCCATGTATATCATCTATATATCCATTTCCATCATTATCTATGCCGTCTCCAGCGATTTCTCCGGGATTTGTCCAGATCTTCCCTGCCAAATCAGGATGAGTAATCTGCACACCTGTATCAATCACAGCAACAACAACTTCGTCTAATCCATTCGTGTAATCCCATGCCTCAGGTGCATCTATATCAATATCATTAAGATTGTGGAGTCCCCATAGATTATTAAAGTAATAATCATCTGGAACCACGGATTCGGTATAATAAATATAATTCGGCTGGGCATACTCAACTAGCCCGCTGCCTTCCAATGACTCTATTACTTCTTCGACCGACTCGCCTGAAGTGATTTTCATAACTTCTGCGTCGATAACGGGGACTTCTTCAACAGAAGTAAGGTCAAGGTTTTCTTCCAAGCTGGAAGTACTCATAGCTGAGCTTGTTTGTTTATATTTTACTATAACCTCGTCCTCCACATAAGCTGGCTGTTCACTCTCTAAACTTCCAGCTATGTCTGCCGCGTAAATCATGGGAGTTTGAATAAAGGCGGTTGCGACGGTCATCTGAACCGTCATGATCAAGATAATCAGGCAAGAGGTAATTTTGTTTGTCTTAGTTGTCATCTGGCATCCTCCACTTGAGTCTTCTTATGGGTAAGACTCGAATATACAGTTATCAAATTCCAGAAATCCAGTATATTCTGGTATACTGTTATTTATAGAAATATGAACCTACTAATTTATATCGGCATATCTATACGATTCGTATAGATATTTTTCGACAAAAAAGAAGCCTTGTGCGGCTACTTTCCATCCGGCAGCGGATGCCTGCTATGTCCTTTGTGTGCTAACCTATATATCCTAATTTATTCCTTCTAAGGGACAGCAAGATTTAGTGCATCATCCATCCGCCGTCTACATTGAGCGTTTGTCCCGTAATAAAATCACTGTCCGAAGCCGCCAAAAAAACAAAGGCTCCCTCCAAATCTGCGCTAACCCCGCGGCGGGAAAAACACTGTACACCGGCAAGATACTCACCTACTCCTTGCAGTTCATCCTCACCAACCTTTTCCTGCTCTGTTTCCGTTTGCACAGCGCCTGGTACAATGCAGTTCACGGCAATGCGATGCTCTCCTACCTCGCGGGCAAGTGCACGGGTAAAGCCGATAATCGCCCCCTTGGACGTAACATAGTGAAGGAAATTTTTTTGTCCGGTAAAAAAGGTCACCGAAGAGACATTAATAATTTTGCCATATTTTTGTGCTTTCATGAAAGGAAAAACGGCTTTTGCACAGAGAAACTGAGACCTCACATTGACGCCCATGATGTAGTCCCAATCCTCCACGGAGATGTCATACCACGCTTTTCGTGGATCCATAGCCGCATTATTGACAAGGATATCCACCGTACCGTACTGCCGCACCGTTTCTTCGACCATTGCCTGAACTTCGCTTTCCTTCGACACATCAGCACCATAAGCAAAGGCTTCTCCACCCTGGTGTGCAATCTCTTCTACCACCTGATGGGCTAATTCGGGGTTGGATCTGTAGTTGACTACGACTTTGGCCCCTTCTAAAGCGTAACGTTTGGCAATCGCCGCCCCAATCGAGCGTGAGGATCCCGTAACAATCGCTACTTGATCTTTGAGTCTCATTGTTTATCTCCTCCCATTGAACAAGATCTACGGACAAAATGCCGTTGATTCCGCCAAATCCCCTGTTGATTTCTTCATTAATGGTCTCATAATCGGGCAATCCGGTTGCTGGATTCAAACACCAGACCCAAGTGCCAGCCTCATCAACAAATCGTTGGATAGAAAGACCCTTCAATCCCGCAGCCGCCGCCAAACTCCCCGGTAGGACTCCTCTATTTCCTTAGTAAACCAGTCTGCTTGTTCGCAGCCTGAGGAGATAATCGATGCTCCCATTCATTCTTCCTCCCATATTCCTATCTAATCAAAGTTCATTTCCCAGTATTCATTTTTAGGGATGAAGCGGTCTTCTAATACATGAGTCTTAAAGCATATAGAATGGCAGACAAGTTAATAGCGCTCTCCCATGGCCGGGCTCTGCAGCCATCATGCTCGCGACCCCGGTATCTTTCCGACCAGGATGATGCAGAATCTCTGCTATCCAGCACAAACCGAAGAAATTCTAGAGTAAACGGGTGTTCAGTTCTTGCAAGAAACATCAGCATAAGCCCCATATCATATCCGACGCACCAGTGATCCACGGAATTTCCTTGGCTTTGCATCACTGTTTTCCATTCCTGCAGAATCAAATCTGCTTGCGGCTTTAATAGTTCCAACGGCACCAGATTGCTTTTAATAAAAGAAGACAACAGACAAACCGACGGAATGGAAACAGATTCGGATAACTCAAATGTTGATAGATCGGCTTCAGTTCTGCATCTTGGACATAGATAAATCCGCTCGGCCGCCCTTTCCGTCCAACCAAAAAAAGTATCGCTGCCAGCATCGCAGTTCATGCAAACACCATGGCGAAACTGGGGTAATGCACAATCGGCCATTCGAATTCGCTGCGGATTATTTGTTATAAATTTTCCTTGTTTCACAAAGTTACCCGCATAGGATGCCTCGGTTTCTTTTACAATCACAGCATATGAATGCAACTTTTGTTGCGGCCAGAGTTTGGATTCTTGGGCAAATTCCAAAAGTTTTTTAGCAGATTCAATGAACAGCAGTGTAGCTTCTGCAGATCCGTCATTTAGGGCGTCACGCTTAAGAAAACCCCCGGCCACATAGGTTTCATCGCCATTAAAAGGCAGCATGCCGCCTGCCAAGTGGATCAACTGCGATTCAAAACACCAAGCCAGCATGGGGAACCATTCATAAAGCCTTTCCGGTTTATTGGCTGCCTCTGCATAATCGAATGCCTGTAAAATCGTATACGCCGTAATTTCTACATCATCGTTTTCATGGATATGTCGTATTCCTTCTCCACCAGCGGTTTCAGCATTTTTCAGATTCCCGTGCGTTTTCCATTTATGTAACCGAAACAGCATCAGCCTTTCAGCCTCTTCATAAAGTCCCAGATCGAGCAATCCTCTTGCCACTCCATATTGATCCCGGACATATCCAAGCGGAAAAGGATACCCGGCTACGATTGCCCCGTCCCCGCTTTGCTGCGCTGTAATAAGAACAGCAACGTCTTCAGCAATTCGTGTTACTTCTTTTCTTAATTCTTCCGGACATTCTTCAGGTATAAAAGGTTGAATTCTCGGGAAGATCCTGTAGGACGCCTCCTCCGCCGCTGCAATTTGATTAAAGCTGGTCTGGCTGGAGCGGCTTTCCCATAAACGGTTTTCCGGGTAAGTCGGTCCCCCGGCAATTCTTATTTCGGAAATGCCTTTTCTAAACTGCAATTGCCATTGCATGCCCTCCGCGGACAACAAATCAAACTCTCCGCTTATATGAACCAAGTGAAACAACGGCTCCAATGAATGATACATAAATAAAGGCGACCCTCCAGGAATCCTGATCCGTTGAAAGATCGGGTTTCCAGATAAATTCCCATCCATCATTTGAGCAAATTCAGGCCATTTTACATGTAAAGAAACAACGTCTTTCAGCACTTCAATCTGACGGATCCATATGGGGTAGTCGGGATGCATAACGTCAGTGAAACGGATAACAATTGCCTGTTGATTATAACCGGTATGCTCCCAAATTCTTGATCCGGTTTTCCGTTTGGTTTCCCACATCAGACTTTCATCAGATTTAATCACGACCTGCTCACTTGATGTATAGGGCGGCCCAAACACATGATTAATATTCGGCCCTTGTCCATAGACGAGCAGTTGTCCATTTCCCATGGAATGTATACTGTAATCCTGCGTTATCTTATTCAGAAAAGCCACTCTCCCTTTTTTTAGTAAATCACACGGAGTGATCAGGCGATTGGTTGTGCGGCGTCACTCGTTCACACAATCGGGGTGCCTCCAGCAATCCTGAGGGAATCAACTTATAAGCCAAAGAAAATTCTTCCCCTTCGGACACCCATTGTTCAGGACCATACCAAAGCGAATGTACAGGAACTAAATGTAAAGGACCAAAGGTGTTTCTACGGGTTAATACCACATCAAGCTCGATAAAATCCGCTCCGGTTTCCGCTGTAATGTCGGCTGAATAGGGCTGCCATGCTATCATCCTTGGTTCGCCAAGACCTGATCTGACTTTGACACAAGCCGCCTCAAAGCCGGGAAGAAAAAGCACTCTTTTCTTACTGTCGGAATCATCGTTTTTTACTACTTCTTCCATTTTTAATATATAAGTAACAACACCAGAATAAAATGGAAGCCCTTGCATTGTTAAATCACCCATTGTTATTAATTCCGGAAGGGTAATGAGCGTTTTTCTGGACCCATCCAATTCAACACCAAATTCACCTATGAGATACAGCGCCTCTAAGTCAATTCCCTGATGGAAATCGGTTTCCAGCTCAACCGTATTGACTCCACTTACCAAAAAGCGGGTTGGAATAACGATTTTTTTAAAGCATTTATCAATCCACCATTCTTCCAACCCGTTTGTCTCCAATAGATAACCGTTGAAATAAATCGTAAAATTCCCGGGACGTTCCATCACCAGCTCCAAGGGTTTTTCAGGTATTTCCCCCACATTAAATTCAAAGCATAAGCTTAACTGCCCCTTCACAGCTAAGACTTCTTTCCGGGCATACCAAGGTTGAATCATAGCCCCGCCCCGGTAATCAAGTCCGAGTTTCCGCCTTACAGCACGATCCACCTTTAATATCTCCCTCTCAGCCTGCCATTCTCCGTCCTGAAGACGATAGCGCGCCAAATCCAAAACACATATATTGGGTTCGCTTAATTTGTATTCAAAAGGACCATGCCATGCAGCAACCACCGTTTCATTGTAATCAAGCTTTTCAGGAAGCTCCATCTCAACCGCGGGAGTGATGACATAAAGATGCTCACCCGAGGCTGGGAAAGAAGCCGCAAATTCAAGAGTACCGTTCATTGTATCAGCGGGAATTCTGCTTCGATCCCCTGTTATGCAATTCCATTCTTGGAGATTTCCATCACCTGTAATGCTTATAACAACATTCGGATAGGACTTTGCCCGATTTACATTGACCATAAACACATATTTCTTATCTCCGTCCAGACGAACCTGACAGAAGATATCTTCGATACCTTCCCCTGTATTACGATCCGCTGCGTGAACCCTGCATATCATTTCGGGTTCACACGCTTCAACAATAAGTTTCTTGTCAAATGGGACCTGAATTGCCCTTGCGGCAATTTTCCCGGCATCGACCGACTCCAGGGCATCAACATAATGAGGAAGCTCACCTGCAAAAACAACCTTTCCTCCGGCTTCCATAAACAACTGCAGAATTCGCAGCGTTGTCGATCGGATCGTAGTCATTCCGCTTACAATCACGATTTTGTACGCAGCCTGCCCCACCCATAGGATCGGCTCATTTTTTTTACTGGTATCAATAGAATACAACCGCTGAATCATATCTTCATCACCATAGTCAAAGTCAAGCTGCGAACCCGACAGCATATGGAACAA
>DASWUO010000502.1:0-9452 GCA_036401615.1 Bacilli bacterium
GCTCTCGTTCTTGGAAAGGATCACTACAGGTAAGCTGTCGACTTCGTGGTGGATCATCTTGTGGGCGGCTTCCAGTACAGATTCTTCAGGGAAGATCGTCACCAGATTGGGCTGTCTTGTCATAACCAGACTAATCGGCATGGTTGAGGCATTGGTATTGCCGAGGGTTACCTTCAATAGATCCTTGCGTGAAACGATTCCTGCCAAGGCGCCCTCTGCATCGGTAATAATTAAACTTCCTACATTTTCGAGAAAAAGGGTAACCACCGCATCATGCACCGTAGCCGTATCCCGACTGATTACCGGCATGCCCTGTACTTCATTCACTTTCAGTTCTTCCAGCGTTCTGGCAATATGCACTTCAGGCGCCATGGCAGCACCAAGAAAGTAGCCCACCTTAGGCTTGGCATCAATATAACCCAGCATCACCAGCACAGATAAATCCGAGCGTATGGTCGGTCGGCTAAGCCCAAGCATTTCTGCGATTTGCTCACCAATGATAGGAGCATGCTGTTTGACGATTCTTACAATTTCCAACTGGCGCAGCGTTAGTTTGATAAAAGTTGCTCCTTCCGCCTAAATTCTCATAATTAATATGTAACATATAATGATAAATGACGCAATAGATAAACCCATCGGGTCTATCTATTGCGTCATATTTAAGGTTTACTGCAGTCTTATTCCAAAATCTCGTAATTGTGTCTTCTCTTAGCCTCATACATTGCCGTGTCTGCGTGTCTCATTAAAGTATCCATATCTTTTCCGTGCTCCGGAAACATGGCAATACCCAAACTTGCCCCAATTAGCAGAGTGGATCCTCTAAGTTTAAGAGGCTGCTTAATTTGTTTAAGGATTTGGTTGGCTTTTCGTACAGCATGTTCCCACTGTATATTGGGCAATAAGACAGCAAATTCATCCCCGCCCAGCCGAACAACGATGTCCGTTGGTCTGAGCACCTTGCGAAGAATGGGACCGATCCGTTTAAGCACAGCATCGCCAATATGATGGCCCAATGTGTCATTAATCTGCTTAAACTGGTCAAGGTCAATCATAAACAGGGCAAAGGACTCTCCTTCTTTGTCCCCCTTGATAAAGGCACTCTGCATTTGGCTGTTTAATAAATTTCGGTTAGGCAATCCCGTTAAGGGATCGTGCATGGCCTGATGTTCCAGGGCAGCCATCTGCTCTTTCTGCTCAGAAATATCCCGGACTGTACAGGCGAAAATCCATTGATTATTTAAATAGGATTCCCCCACTTGGATCTCCACCGGGAAACTCATGCCATCTTTATGCTTGGCGACGGTTTCATACAATTTATTTGCTGTCCCCCACAGTCCCTTACGGGTATATTGAAATTTACGGTTCTCGTATTCCGCAAAATCAAAAAAAGGAAATAAAACAGACAATCTCTGGTTTAATAATTCATATTCATAATAACCAAACATTTTCTTAACCGCCGGGTTAATGGTTTTCATCACCGTATCCGTATCAAAAATAATAATCGTATCCATAGAGGTTTCTCCGACAATCCGCGCAAGCGCTTCGGCTCTGCGTAATTCCGAGGTTGCCCTAAGCAGCTCACTGTTAAGAATCTCAAGCTCTCTCTTGCTGTCTTTCAACACCTCGGCTTCAGATTCCAAGTCTTTGGTTTCCTCAAAGATTTTCACAAAAGCGTCTACCTTTGTTTTTAAAGTTTCGGGCTCAATGGGCTTGTACATATAATCCACGGCTCCGGCCAAATAACCGGCCCGAACATGCTCCTGTTCTTTACTGATAGCCGTTACGAAAATAATCGGAATGCTTCGGCTTTTCTCCCGCGATTTCAATATCTTGGCCGTCTCGAATCCATCGATGCCCGGCATTTGCACATCAAGCAAGATTAAAGCAAACTCTTTCTTAAGAACCTGATTCAAGGCTTCCTCTCCAGAATGCGCTTTAATTAAATTAAAATCCCCACCGCTCAATATGGCTTCCAATACCAACAAATTCTCCGGCCGATCATCAACCAACAGGATATTACTTTTGAAATTCGTCATCCTTTCCCCCCCTCATACAATAAGGTTCATTCCGAAAATTCACTTTATGATTTATTACCCATTATTCGAAAATTGAATCAGTAAACCGGGGGTCTATTTACAAATAATTAAACGAATTTTTCCTCGTACTGGATCACTTTCATGTTATAATCCATTAGGAATCGCAATTGAATGTTCGAAGGAGTTATATTGGGATGAATAAACCGACTTTATGGGCCATATTTACGAACTATATGCTGATAGGATTAAAGGGATGGGGCGGGCCGGTTGCCCAGATTCAAGTTATTCATGAGGATGCCGTGGAGAAGAAAGGCTGGCTCGACAACGATACCTTTAGGGAGGCTTATGCGGTCTGCAGTATGATTCCCGGCCCCGAAGCAGCCGAACTCTGCATGTATGTCGGGTATTACCAAAGAAAAGCCTGGGGCGGCATCTTGGCAGGTCTTGGTTTTATGCTGCCTAACTTTCTGCTGATCACCCTTCTTTCATGGATGTATTTTCAATATACACGATCCTCGAATTTTATTCATTATATTCTTTTTGGAGTTAAACCGGCGATGATTGCTATTGTGGCCTACAGCCTCTACCGGCTGGCCAATAAGTTCGGGGTACTGCACAACCGGAAAATGCTGTTTATTTCCTGTTTGATGCTTGTTTCGGGATTGTTAATTAAAGTAGATTTAGTCCTGCTTCTGTTGGCCATGGGATTTGTTTATTTGCTGTTGAATCGGGATGATGCCCCGGGCGATGGAAGGGATACAAGCGGCGGGAGCGAAGGTAAGAGCGGTCACAATGGCGGTTCTAACAGCGGCAACAAAAACATGGGCTCTGCTAATCTTGCAGTTTCGCTGCATCTGGCCTCTTCCTCGGTCTCGGCTTGGATCTCCACTTGGGCGGCTGGAAAGTTAGTTAGTTTGTCTTGGTTATTTTTCAAAATAGGGGCTTTAAGCTTTGGTGGGGCCTATACCGTGCTGGCATTGCTTCAATTCGAAGCTGTGGATCACTATGGGTGGCTTACAACCAATGAATACATAGACGGACTGGCTATTAATGAATTAACGCCCGGACCGCTCATTATGGTCGCTGCTTTTGTCGGTTTTGCCGCAAACGGCTGGTGGGGCGCAGCCCTTGCCACCTTCTTTATCTTCTTGCCGGCATTTCTGCTCATCGTCGTGGGAGCACCTTATTTCGAGAAAATCCGGAAGAACCGTCGGCTTAAAATTTATCTGGCAGGTGTAAGTGCCGCGGTAGTTGGATTGACAGCTTATTTCCTAATTACATTATCCCTCGGGGTTTTTCGTGATTGGGTTTCGCCTATCGTTGCATTGATCTGTTTATTTTTATTAATTCGTTTGAAATGGCCGTTATGGGCAGTTTTCGCCTGCGGTATTGTTCTTGGTTTAGGGGCTTTATGGCTGGAATTGGTGAAGTGATATCTCCATTGAATGACTACTGGGCATTGCCAATGTTGTTTCATTAAGAAAAAATCCTTAAAGAAAACTGCATCTTTGGATGCTCCCCAAAGATGCAGTTTCTCGACATATATAATTATTTAACCTTATTAATACTTTCTACTGATAAGTTATAATCGGAATCCAATTTGTTGTATCATAGGCGTTATTGATGTTTTGATTCACTGCAAAGTAAAGGATGTCTCCTTGAGCAACCGTAATGGTGGTTGAGGGAAAACTCACACTGCCGCCCGCCGCGACAGTTTGCCATCCCGAAGCAGGCCAAACGTTGGTTGTATTCTTCAAAACCCTAACTTTTACACCATCAGCCAAGGATCCGTTAGACACGCTTATGCTTCCGCTTGAGGTAATGCTGATTGTTCCGGCCCTTGGCGCCGCCCAAGCCCTGACACTATCATTGCCATCCGGATGTTGTTTGCTGTTCATAATTAAAGTGTATGGATTAGATCCTTGCCAACGGCTGTTTTCCGCAGACCAATACATTGTAGCGTACGAAGTTCCATTGCTTTGGAAATAGTACCATTGTTCCCGCCCTTGTTCGCTGCTGAAATCGTCTTTCGCATTAAATTTCGATTTATTAAAGCCGGCTGCATTTAACTCCACTTTTTGCCGGTAGTACCATTTGCGGCCTGTAACAATATCGCTTACTTTAAACCAATAGGAATAATAGACGTAAAGCTCTCTTCCGACAACACCGTTGTCGCTGCCATCGATATTCACGATGGTTTCATAAGGCTGCAGTGTATCTTTATTGGTGTCCCCGCTGTGTAAAATATAAGTTGGTGTTTCGTAGCTGGTTCCATCATCGGAAAAGGTTAAATATACCCCTCTTCCAGGGCCATGGGTATATCCTGAAACCATATACTTTCCTAAATAGCTGCTATATGCGGCGTCACCATGAGTTGCAGAATCATGAGTACTATCGATGCTCGGTATCACCTTCGAGGAGGAACCATTTATTCCATCCTCGTTCCACGCCCCATTGTAATACTTCTTCCATGCCGTAACACCGCCGGATTTGGCCGCATTAATAACATCCGTCACAAGCGCCCGGGCTGCAGAAGGGTGGCCGCCGCCGCCATTATTTTCTCCAAAATAAACATAAAAGTAACCGTCCTTGATGACGTAGGGAACTCCAAAAATATTTACATTATGGCCCGTATCGGCTACATTATGAGTAACGATTTTACCCAATTTGGTAAATGTGTTCCCTCCATCAGTGGAATAACCTAATCCAATAGCCCACCAACCGTTAGAAGTGGCATTTTCAATATGAGTAAATGCAAGCAAATGGCCTTCAGCGGTTTTATACATGTTGGTGATCCACCACTCGCCGTCCACATTATTGGGATTTGTAAACGGATCTTTAACATAAACACTGGTTTGTCCAAGCTTACCCAAGGTGCCTTGATATTTTTGCACCCTTTTCCCGTGATCCTCGGAGTGGTAGATATCAAAGTTTGTTCCGTTGGGGAGGATAGATATGCTGGAATCTCCTCCATAGAGATAACCCATATTATCGAATTCCGGCGGTGTCATGACCAATACAGCTTTATCTAATGTAAACTTGGGAGTGTCGACATAACTTATCTGTGGATCCCAGTCGGTCGCGTCGTAGGCATTACCTGCATTTTGATTTAAGTGGAAATAAAGAAAATCATCTTTATTCACCCATGTTTGAAATATATGCTGTACGGTAAAATAAGATTTCATATACTGCCATCCGCTGCTCGATGGCCAGACTTGATGATTGTTTGTACTCCCATTTATCATAATTTTGGTGCGCACCCCGTCACTGCTAGAGTTAAGCGTATTGTGGTCCATCGTTCCCCGGATAGTAACTACTCCATCCTTAGGAGCCTTCCAAGCAATAACGGCATCGTTCGAATCCGGATGAGCCCATCCGCTGCCAATCAAACAAAAACTGCAATTCCCCTGCCAACGGCTGTTGGAGGCATCCCAAGCCATATCGGAATAAGACGTTCCGTTCCACTGCTTGTAAAACCACTGACTCTGTCCTTGTACACTGGAAAAACCACTTGAGAATAAATAGGTGTCCTGTATTGCTAAAGCTTTGTTGACAGGAGGCGTATTGGAGCATAAAGTAATTAAAACCATCATGCACAACAAGACATTTCTAATTTTGAAAAAACGGATTTTCCTGCTTGCCATATTCTTCTCCCCAATCATAATGATAGATTAAAATGCACTCATTGTGTTAATCAAAGCCTTCATCGCTTGAATCCTGTTTCGCCTGCCTTTCCAGAATTTTTGGTCTTCTTTTCAATCACCCCCCCATGCAACATGGCACCAAATTTTTCTCCAGCAAGGCTGTCATCCCTTTACAGCCCCCGCTGTCAAACCTGAAACGATGTAACGCTGCAAGAATAAATAGAACACAATGATCGGCAAAGATACCATAACAATATCAGCAAACACTAAGTTCCATTCACTGGCATGCTGTCCGAAAAAGAAATAGACTGTTAAACTTAAAGTAAACCGATTCGCTGTATTTAAAAGGTAAAAAGGAACCGTAAAATCATTCCAAATCTCCATAAAC
This sequence comes from Bacilli bacterium, assembly GCA_036401615.1. Taxonomy (GTDB): domain Bacteria; phylum Bacillota; class Bacilli; order Paenibacillales; family DASWUO01; genus DASWUO01. The sequence goes on from DASWUO010000502.1 coordinate 6,069, forward strand.
GCTATAATTAACGCAGTTGCATTTATCGGTTTTAATAAAGGAAAAATAACTTTCCAGAATAATCCATGATGTCCAATGCCGTCAATGATAGCAGCTTCATCCATTTCACGGGGAATGCCATGGAAAAACGATATGTACAAATACGTAATAAAGGAATAGCATGTAGCCATATAAATCAGGGTTACCCCTATGTGAGTCCGAACTAAATGAAGCGTATCCAATAAATAATAAGTGGTGATAATGGAAATCGGCAGGACCATTCCCGCTATTAACATTTTTTGAACTATACGAAAAAAGCGATTATCTCTCCGCTGTATAATATAAGCCGAAGTTGAACAACAAAAGATGATGGCTATTACACCAAGAAAAGTTAATATGCTGCTATTGCCCAGAGCTTGCGGAATTTTGGCAATTATAAATACTTCTTTGTAATTTTCTATAAGCCTCCAATACGTTGGAAAGGCTAACCCCAGATCAGCGGCTTCCGCTTGGTTCTTGAAAGAATTTATAACGGTTATATAAAGAGGAATCGCTATAATACTGCTGATTATAACCGCAATGACTTCCAGTATAAGCTTCCGCCAGCTCCGCATACGATCACCTCTCTGTCTCATGTTTAGGAAGTAATCGATTCACCATTAGAACAATAAAGAGGACAAGCAGAAATAAGATAAAGCTTGCCGCAGTGGCTTCGCCATTCCTCCCCTGCGTGAAGGATTTATAAATCAGCGTATTGATTACCATAGAGGCATTCCCCGGACCACCTCCAGTTAGGGCAATAATGAGATCAAACACTTTTAAACCGCCTATTAAATGCAGAACGATACTTGTATTGAACACCGGAAGCAGTAAAGGGAATGTAATGTGTCTTAAGCTTTTCCATCCGGTTGCCCCGTCGAGCTGCGCGGATTCGGTTACTTCCTTAGGGATCGATTGCAAGGCTGCCAAAAATAAAATGACACTTAATCCGGTATATTTCCAAATTTCAACCATAGAAACGGAATACATTACAATCTCTCTGTTGGTAAGCCACGATTGCGCCAAGAAATCCATATGAACCCAGCGTAAGAACTCATTCAATATCCCTCTTTCCGGGTGAAGCATAGCGGTAAATGCAAGAGACACTGCTATGGTTGAGAGAATAACAGGAAAAAACAGCATGGAACGCAGATACAGGGTTGTCTTCAATTTTAAGTTTACAAAAATGGCCAACAAGAGCCCTAATCCCACTTTGAAAAAGGTAGTCAAAAAAGCGAATATCAAAGTATTTTTGAAGGCAATAAAGTTATCCGGTTCTCTCATTAGATTGATGAAATTCTCAAATCCGACGAACCTGGTAAAAGTGAAGCCGCTATCCAAATTGGTGAAGCCATAAAAAAAACTGCCAAAGGAGGGGAGAACAAAAAATAAACAAAAAACTGCAAAACCCGGTAGAAACATAGTATAACGATAGTACTGTTTTCTAAGCATGCACATGCACCTCTGTAAAGCAAAGGGGAATTTTCAAAATGTAGAATCCCCTTTGCTTTTTGGTAATTTATTTAAAATTCGGATCGTCTTTAGATTTCGCATTCTTTACAAAGGTATTCCATATGGATTCCTGTACTTGTTCAGGCGACTTCCCGCCTGCGGCAAGACCTTGGGTCAGGGATCCAAAATCACTATCCCACGCGTATTTGCTTATACTATATACCGCCGAAGCTCTTCCAGAGTCGATCAACTTTTGAGCCTCAATTTCTGCTGGTGTCAATTTCGTCACAGTTACACCTTTTATTGCGGGAATGCCTCCCTCGTTTGCAAAATAAATGTTTTGTGTATCTATGGATTCGAAATAATTAACAAATTGCTGCGCCGCATCCTGATTTTTCCCTTTCACAATGTACATGGAATTGGGAGCAAATAACCCAACCCGGTCCGCTCCATTTCCTTCAAACGGCATGATGAAGGCACCAATGTCATTTACTTTATCGGGGTATTTTTTGGAAATATCCGCCATAACCCAAGTGGCCATCAGGTACATCCCTGCGTCCCCATCAGCTAATGCTTTTTGCGCGTTATCATAACTGTCGGACAAAAACTCTTTATTCACATATCCTTTGGCTATAACATCTTGGATGAAGACAAGGCCTCTTTTTTGATCCGACCAATCGGAAAGTTTGGCTTGATTGACATTCACCTTCTTAAAAAACTCCGATAATCCCGGACGTGCTTGAGCCATGAAGGGAGGAAGCTGAAGCGTCCAAGAGTCTTTGCCGGATAAATAAACCGGTATCTTGCCTGACTTCTTGATTTTCTCACTTACAGACCAGAATTCCTCAAGTGTCTTAGGCACTTGTAATTCCAGACCTTCAAACACTTTTTTATTATACAAAACGACTGCGGAGTTCATGCCGCCGTAAGGTGCCCCGTAAAACAATCCATCCTCTGAATCCATAGCCCCTTTCCAGCTGTTTTTATCAAAATTGCTTATCCATGGCTGATCATCTTGACTGACGAAGGTTTCCGATGGTATTCCTAAATTTTGCGATTCCGTCAGGCCGGCAGACCACAGGAGAATATCCGGCAAATCTTTGGTGGCAAACCTGGTTCTGACTAGTTTGACACCGTCATCCCCTTCGGGAACTTTTTCAATCTCCAACTCGATTCCCATTTTTTCAGATGCGTCCTTCAAGACGGCATCCATGCCTTCCTTAAACCAACTGCCAAACCCTAACACTTTCAGCTTCGTTTTCTCTTTCGGCTTTACTGCAGCGGGCTTCTGTGTTGTTTGACTACTCTCTGAAACCGTACCGCCGCAGGCAGATAATACGATTAAGGCGCTTGCTGTCACAATGGACAGCAGCATTTTCACTTTCAATAAACCCCTTGCATTCATCTCTTTTTCCTCCATTTAGTTGATATTGATGTCTACAATATAATCTTAACTTGAGAAAGCATTCCGTTGAAGAGATAATCTTACACGTTCTTATGGATAATTTTAAACGCTTACAAATAGTCTTGTATTCTTAAGAAATTGGACTATATAATAGATTAAACGAATTCAGGAGGGAGGGGCACTATGTTTTCCATCCGAAATTACCGCAGCAAAATATTTCTCGCCTACTCGACTGTATTACTTATTTTTGCACTAGTCGTCAGTATTCCGATGTATTACTATCTCAAGCATAACATCCAACAGAATATACAAGTGGGTTCAGAGCAAATCATTATCAATAATACCGCTGCAGTGGATCGCTTCTATGAAAAGTTTAACAATATAAGCACTCAATTGTACTTAAATTCTGACGCTGCGGGTAATACCGTGCTGAATTATTTAAGCTCAGCCAATAAGACGCCGGAACCGGACGGGATTCTTCAAATTTATAAATCCGTTAACAATTTCCT
>DASWUO010000503.1:0-2473 GCA_036401615.1 Bacilli bacterium
AAAAAGAGACTATATAAGAATAGTCTCCTGATGAAACGTTGTGTTAACCTAATTCCTCTTTGTTCGATTCTTCTTTAATTACGGTATACATGGTGGTTGCTGCATCCTTGCGGGTGGTTTCCATGATTTGGTCCACCGTAACGTAAACGTTCTTCTGGCCAAATTGGATCTTCAGGGCATCTCCCACTTTAACAGTGCTGCTTGCTTTGGCTTCCCGCTCGTTAATCCAAACCCTGCCTTGATCTGAAATATCCTTGGCTATGGTTCTTCGTTTGATCAAACGGGAAACCTTCAAAAATTTATCCAAACGCATTATTTTACTGCATCTTTAAGCTTATTACCGGCTTTAAAAGCGGGTACCGTTGACTCCGGAATGGAAATTTCTTTACCGGTTTGCGGGTTGCGGCCAATGCGTCCTGAACGCTTGCGGGTTTCAAAAGTTCCAAAACCGATTAATTGCACCTTGTCGCCTGTAGATAAGGCTTCTGTTACTTCGCCAAGAAAACCGTTTAATACTGCTTCGACATCTTTCTTAGTTAAGCCGCTTTTTGTAGAAATGTTATTGACCAAGTCTGTTTTATTCATTGTCTAATTCCTCCTAAGTATTGTTTAGCATGCAATAAGTATTCTTCCTTATTGAGGGAATTCCTGCTTTCTGGCTAAAAATTTACAATAGAAATTTTTTATCATGACGGTTGAGGCTTTATTTTGCCGGGATTTCAGTTAATTTGGCCTCATTCCACCACTCTTCCATTTCTATTAAACTAGTTTGGTCAAATGTTCGGCCTTTTAATCTTAACTTTTCCTCAATATACTCAAATCTGTGAAAAAATTTTCGATTTGTTGATGCCAATGCTTCTTCAGGATCCAAATTGAGAAAACGGGCCAAGTTCACTGCGCCAAATATGACATCTCCCAACTCGTCTTTCTGTTCTTCTTTCCCGAAGGATTGTACGGCTTCCTTAAGTTCAGCCAGCTCTTCCTCCAACTTGTGAAAAACATCTTCGGTTGATTCCCAATCAAATCCGACGCTTGCCGCTTTCTTCTGGATTTTATAGGCTTTCATCAGCCCGGGCAAATCTCTTGGCACCCCCGCAAGGATCGATTGGCTCTCCGAATCATTTCCTTTGGCTTTCTTCTCGGCATCCTTCATTTCCTGCCACTTGACCAAGGCTTCCTCGGCATTTCCCGCATCGGCATCGGCAAACACATGGGGATGACGGCGGATTAATTTCTCATTCAAGCCTTGGATCACATCATATACATTAAACGTTCCCGCTTCATCTTCAATCTGGGCATGCAGCATGACTTGGAGCAGGAGGTCTCCCAATTCCTCACACATGGCTTGAGGATCATCATCATCAATGGTTTCCAACACCTCGTACAGTTCTTCAATGGCATTCTTCCGCAGACTGAGATGGGTTTGTTCACGATCCCAAGGGCACCCTCCCGGACTTCGTAAAATATGTACAATTTCCTGTAAGCGTCCAAACGATCGGTTTAACCATTCCAACTGCTCTGTACGGGGAATCCATATCAACGACAAATTGCCGTACCCTTCGATCCGGTCAAGCTCATACAAGGGCACTGTCCGGATTTGTTCCAATCCCTTAACTCCAAGTGCGTGGCCCACAACGACAGGGTAGTCATCGGGGTACACCTCCATCAAGCTTAGTTTGACATCAGAAGCGGTAAAGGTGTCATACACTTGGGCAACCAAGGTATGCAGTCTGGGCTGGATGGAGGCTGTAGGCATGTCTGAAGCATCCAGGAGCTGAAACCCTTCAATCGGATCGAAACCGAATCTGGTGAAAGCTTGATCCAAGAAGCTCTCTCCCCCCATAATATGGAGTTCGATCTTGTTGAGGGGGCAATCTCTTCTCAGGAGTTGAACGGTTTTCTCCGCAACCATAGGGTGTCCGGGTACTGCGTAGAAGATCTCTTCGCTGCTGTTATGCAGCTGTTCCCCATTGCCATCGTTACTGGATCCTTCACTTCTACCATAAGCGAATTCCCCGCTCACTTCATACTGGGTAAGTGCAAGCTCAATAAGTTTCGCCGCAATCGCTTCATACACCTCTGAAAATGTACCATTTTCATCATAGAGATCATCGAACGTTTCATAGGCCGCATTGTTGCTGCGAAGCATATCCACGACAGGGTGCTTTTCCGTTCTTAAGTAAATCCGTTTAGCCGACTGCAGCTTTTTCCAAGTACCGAGAGTGAGTTGGTCCTCATCCCCCGAACCTAATCCAATAACCGTGATTTTGGCTGGCATGTTGTTCCCTCCTTTTTATAAAATAGCCTCTCGGCATTCGCCGGGGCAGGCGGAGCAAGGATTTCCTTGAACCACCATTCTTGCTTTCCTCCTGCTTTCGCGGGTGGATTTCCTAATTGCAGTGTTGATGAAATATACGGATCAAAAAAGACCTTATGCAAAAATACTACGATCATTATGATGAAATAAGGTTCA
>DASWUO010000504.1:0-5424 GCA_036401615.1 Bacilli bacterium
AGCTTCAGCATATCGGTTACCGATAGGTTGGTTTCAATGTATGGGTCGATACGCTTAAGAATCTTGGGCAGCTTCAGCAGGGAAGATGTTGTCTGCAGTTCATGGGCGAGCGCCTTAAGGAAATTACGCTGCCGTTCCGTGCGGCTGAAATCGGACATGGCATCATGGCGGAATCGGACATACTGCAAGGCTGTATTGCCATCCAGGTGCTGGTATCCTTTCTGCAAATCAATATCATACATAGGTTCAGTGGCATCGGAGTATTTCATATTCTTCTCCACTTCGAAGTCAATGCCGCCAATGGAGTCTATAAGTGCAATAAAACCTTTAAAGTCGGTATAAACATAATATTGCACAGGAAGGTCAAGCAGCTGGCTGACCGTTTCCATGGCAAGGGTTGGGCCGCCCAGAACAATAGCCGCATTAATCCGATCTTTGCCATACCCCGGAATTTTCACATAAGTATCCCGCAGAATTGAAAATAATGACGCCTTCTTCGTCACCGGATCCATGGATACTAACATAATCGAATCGGATCGGGGAATCTCCTCTTTTTTGAGCCCGCGGGAATCCCCCCCGAGAAGCAGAATATTGACCCTTTCCTTCCCTTCCCATTTGGGGGGCTTGATTTGTTCCTCTTCAAATTCTACAAAACGCGACTTTTCAGATGGCTTGTTAATGACATCGGCAAAATGAAGAAATGTATATATGTAATAGCCTAAAATACATGTAATCACGATGAGTAAGCCCAACGAAATCCATCTAACTTTTTTCCACATCCGTATTATGTCCCTTCATGCTGGTCTCCCCATGCTACTTTCATATATCCTTCCAGTATAATTTGAAAGCAGGATATTTATCAAGTGATGTCGAAAAGTTTGATGTTGAAACTGACAGGGACTATATTAAAAAAATGCGGGAGGTACTTATGTTTGCCATCGATGTATCCCACTTAAGCAAGGAATTTAAGGTGCAGAAAAATCGCCAAGGCCTGAAAGGCGCCTTCAAGGATTTATTCGTCCGGGATTATACCCGTATTATGGCGGTTAACGATATATCTTTTCAAATAGCCAAAGGAGAGATTTGCGGGTATATCGGGGAGAATGGCGCCGGCAAATCAACGACGATCAAGATGCTCACGGGCATATTGGTTCCTACAACCGGAAATATTCAAGTTAACGGGTTTGTCCCTTATAAGGAGCGGGAGAAATTCGTCCGCGGCATCGGTGTGGTTTTCGGCCAACGAAGCCAGCTGTGGTGGGATATTGGCGTAATTGAGTCTTTTCAATTATTGCGCAAGGTGTACCGCGTGTCGGCACAGGATTATAAAACCCGGTTGGATGAGTTGGTTGAGCGGCTTCAGCTGCAGGATATTTTAACGCGTCCCGTACGTAAATTAAGCCTGGGTCAACGCATGCGCTGTGAGCTTGTAGCTTCTCTCTTACACAACCCTTCCATTCTATTCTTGGATGAACCGACCATAGGCCTCGACATCGTAGTTAAGACCGAAATCCGTGACTTTCTCAAGACCATGAACCAGAAGTATGAGACCACGATTCTCCTGACAACCCATGACCTCCAAGATATAGAAGCACTGTGTTCCCGGGTCATTATGCTGGATGACGGCCGGATTATTTATGACGGCGGCTTGCAGGAGCTTAAACAAACTTGGGGCAAGGGCACAGAGGTGGTTTTTCAATTTGCCGACCATTACTCTCTGGAGCATCTGCAGGAACTCACCCAAGGATTGACGGTCCAATGGAGCAAGGAGAATGATATCACCGCAAAGGTCTGGATTCCGCAGGAGGAAACGAATGTTTCCCAAGTGCTCAGCCGGGTCGTGGGCGTCATGGAAATCCGCGATATCCAAATTTTACAGACCAAGACGGATGACATCGTGCGCGAAATTTATAGAACAGGATCGGCAGCCTCAACCGGTGGTTCAGCAGCATTCCCGGCAACGGACTCAACAGCGGAAGCAGAATCCAAGGCGGCTTCCCATGTTTAGTGCTTATATCGATAAGCAATTCCCCCTGATCAGCGCTTATCTGGACATTATGCGCATCCGTTTTCTGATGATGATGGCCTACCGGGTCAATTATTACAGCGGTATAGTCATCTATGCGATCAATATAGGAGCCTATTACTTCCTGTGGAAAGCGATTTACGGCGAGAATGAAACATTGAACGGGATCAGCTTAGTGCAGATGACGACCTATGTTGCCGTTTCGTGGATGGCCCGGGCATTTTATTTCAACAACCTTGACCGGGAAATTGCTGCGGAAATCAGGGATGGCAGCGTGGCGATCCAATTCATCCGCCCTTACAAATATTTAATGGTCAAAATCATGCAAGGCTTCGGGGAGGGCATCTTCCGTTTGCTCTTATTCACCACCCCGGGCATGGTTATCGTAACGTTGATTCTTCCCATAGAGCTTCCTAAAGATCCAGCGATATGGGCATTATTTATGGTGATGTTATTTTTCAGCTTTCTCATAAATTCACAGATTAATATTATGACCGGCCTTTGTGCTTTTTTCATCGAAAACAATGAGGGTATGATGAGAATGAAGCGGGTAGTAATCGACTTCTGCTCAGGGTTGATCATTCCGATTACTTTCTTTCCCGGTTGGGCGGAAACGGTTCTTAAATTTCTGCCTTTCCAAGCCATTACTTATCTGCCGGGATCGGTTTTTATGGGGACAGTTGGTGGCAAAATGATTTTTACTGTGCTGGGAATCCAGGTCTTATGGTTTGTATTGCTGTCTGCAGCTGTATTTCAAATTTGGCGGTTGGCGCGGCGGCGTTTATTTGTCCAGGGAGGGTAACGGGATGATTTATGCAACGCTGGTAATGGATTATTTTAAAAACTATCTTAAGACCCGCCTGACCTACCGCCTCGATTTCTGGATCGAAGTGCTGTCGGATTTGCTGTTTAACTATATGAATTTATTCTTCATTCTGGTTGTCTTCGAGCACACTGCGCTGTTGGATGGTTGGAACCGGGCTGAGGTTGTGTTTATCTACGGATATTTTATGGTGCCTTATGGGGTGTTTATTTGTTTCTTTAATTTATGGGGGTTTGCCGAGAAGTATATTGTCAAGGGCGAGATGGATCGCATTTTGACCAGGCCGGCTAATAATCTATTCCAGCTTTCTTTAGAAAATATGGATCCAGCTTCCTTGTTCGGCTCTGTTGTAGGGGCGATTATTATGATTGTGGCCTGGGCGCAATTGGATATGCCGGTGTTGTGGCATGATCCTTTCATGCTGCTCTTGATGATTCTGGGTTCGATCATGATTTATGCGGGTGTATATGTAGCATTGACGGCAATTGCCTTTTTCTCGGATTCCCCGACAGGCATCCTGCCGTTGATTTGGAACATTCAAAACTATGGAAGATATCCCGTGAGCATCTATAATAAAATATTCCGGATTTTGTTAACCTGGGTGCTGCCCTTTGCTTTTGTCGGGTTTTATCCGGCAGCTTACTTTCTGGACAGAGAGAATTTGAGTGTGATGGCTCTCCTTACTCCCGCAGTAGGCGTAGTATTTCTTACCATCGGCCTAACCCTGTGGAACATGGGTGTCAAGCGCTACAGGGGGGCCGGATCATGAAAGTAAAACTCGGGAAAGCAATCCCTGATTTCACCCTTCCTGCTTCTAATGGTCAGGAGGTTTCGTTAAGCGATTTTCTCGGCAAGAAGGTGGTCATATATTTTTACCCTAAGGATTTAACGCCTGCCTGTACACAGCAATCCTGCGATTTTCGCGATGTGAATGCAATCTTTAAGGAACAGAATGCAGAAGTTATCGGAATTAGCACGGATGATTATAAATCACACCGGAAATTTATCGACAAATACCGTCTGCCCTTTCTGCTGCTGTCCGACGTGGATAAAAAAGTATGCGAAATGTTTGGTGTCTGGCAGCTAAAAAAGCTGTACGGCAGAGAATATATGGGCATCGAACGCTCCACCTTCCTGATTAACGAGAAAGGCCAGCTTGTGAGGGAATGGCGTAAGATCCGACTAAAAGGACACATTGAAGCCGTTCTTGAAGCCGTAAAGGCGAGTGGATGAAATAGAAGGCGCCTGATGTAAGTTCGAGTTCCGGCAGAAGCAAATAGGTGGGCTTTACTGTTACAATTTATTCCTCCCCGGCCGTGTTGCTTTTACTATCCCATAGGCTGACAAGGTCATCACCATATAAACGGGAACTGAGTAAATGTGCCTCCAATTGTGCAAATTATAAAAACCCATCCATTCAAAAATTTGTTGGCCTCCCAGAGCAAAGACGAATGCTGCAATCACGTTTGCAATTAAGAACCTTTTGAAGCTTGTGAAATAATAGTAAATCAACATAAGGCTTACCGGAAGAAAGCTGATATTCAATGCAAACAAGAGAGGCAATCCATGAAATAAGGTGTAAGGATACTCCCATAAATCCAAATTACTTCCTATGCTGTCTAATGTAAAGGCAAGCAGGCTTACGGAAAACCCATATACCAACAACTCCTGTTTGCGGTTTCGCTCAACCAGCTTCCACCATATCACCCATGGTACAATAAGAAAGGCAAGAAGACTCCACCATCTCCAAGTCAGAAAAACATTTTCTTCCCAATGTTGTTGGGACAGTTCATTAAATTTCGTATGTACTTTTTCCACATCTTTAAAAGTAATGTTCTTACCAGCCATCCAAAGGTCTCCTTTAAAGTTTTTTTCCTTATAGTTCCTCAATTGAAGATATTTTAAACCTAATCTTTTTTTTTCAATAATCTCTGTGTCTAAAATAGAGCTTTACTGGAAATGCTAGACTTAATAAGCGAGAATCATCGCTTTTAAGGAGGTTTCCATTATGAAGTCTGAAGTATCAAGTGTTATCCAATTTGATCAATCCGATGCTTTAATAGAAAAGATGATAGAAAATGTAGAAAAAGTGATTGTTGGCAAAAGAGATTCAATAGTGAAAGCGATCATTGCTTTTATTGCGGGAGGCCATATTTTGTTGGAGGATGTACCGGGTGTCGGCAAAACGATGCTGGTGCGTGCTTTGGCCAGAACAATAGACTGTGATTACAAGAGAGTGCAGTTCACGCCTGATTTGATGCCTTCTGATATTACTGGAGTTTCTATATATAACCGTAAAACTATGGAGTTTGAGTTCCGGCCGGGACCTGTATTTACTAATATCCTGTTGGCTGATGAAATTAACCGAAGTTCACCGAAAGCCCAATCGGCTGTTCTGGAAGCGATGGAGGAGAAGAAGGTAACGATCGATGGAAAGGCCTATGAGCTGCCGCTGCCGTTTCTTCTGCTGGCCACCCAAAATCCGTTGGATCATGAAGGCACGTACAGCCTGCCGGAAGCGCAATTGGATCGGTTTATGGTCAGGATTCAACTGGGTTATCCACTTAAAGAAGAT
>DASWUO010000505.1:0-9341 GCA_036401615.1 Bacilli bacterium
TTATTAACGGGAATATCCAATCTCTTTAATATGGTTATAATTTCTTTACTGCTCATATTTAAAGATTTTGCGTATTCATATACTCTTAGTTTGTCCTTGTTCTCTTGTTTACTCAATATCTTTCACCTCCACAGGTTTTACCAGGCACTTATTGATCATTTTCGCTAGTCCTGAATCCGTTACAGCGACAATAACTCGTTCTTCTTTTCCGATGCTTTTTCCTATTTCATATCTATCACAGAATTCCACAATGGGAATTTTATAAGAAAGGCATTTATCCTGGTACTTCTTCTTCGCATTATCCGAAGCATCGTTAGCCAGAATGACCAACTTTGCTTCACCTGAACGAATGGTTTTCAGAACCCCTTCGTCACCGCTGACTACTTTCCCGGCCCGCATGGAAAGGCCTAAATAGGAAAACGCCTTATTCTTCATTACTCATCGCTTCTTTTCCGGCCAAGAATTCACCTTCAACCCGTAAAAATTCTTGTTCTAATTGATTATAAATGTCAACATGGATACTATGCTTTAAAGCTTTATCCAAGGATCTCATCTTCCGGGCTATTCTAAAGCAGTTGGCCTTCCCGCAGAGATAAGCCCCTCTTCCCGGTTTCTTGCCGGTCAAGTCGATGAAGATTTCATCAAGCGGCGTTTTCACCACCCGAATCAATTCTTTCTTAGACATCATTTCCTGACAGGCTACACATTTTCTTAAAGGGATTTTTCTGATTCTCACGGTCAACCACTCCTAAAGCTGCTCGTTATTCCACCATGGCACTTTTATTTTTGCCCAATTCCTGCTCGGCTTGTGTTTCACTTTTGATATCGATTTTCCAGCCTGTTAATTTGGCAGCCAATCTGGCGTTCTGCCCCTTAATTCCGATAGCTAAGGAAAGTTGGAAATCAGGAACAATGACCCGGGCCATCTTCTCAGCCTCAAAAACCGTAACTTCAATGACCTTGGAGGGACTAAGCGCATTAGCTACATATTCCTCAACATCCTCGGACCAACGGACAATGTCTATTTTTTCCCCTTTCAATTCATTCACAATGGTTTGTACACGTACGCCCTTGGGTCCCACACAGGAACCAATCGGATCCACTTCGGGATTCTTCGAGTACACCGCAATTTTCGAACGGTACCCTGCTTCTCTGGCCACGGAACGAAGCTCGACCACACCGCTGAAGATCTCAGGCACCTCAAGCTCAAACAATCTCTTCAATAAACCGGGGTGGGAACGTGAAAGTAAAATCTGCGGTCCCTTAGTGGTGTTTTCTACTTTGGTAATGTAAGCCTTAATCCGGTCACCTTGTTTAAACCGTTCGCTTGGCATGAGTTCATTATTTGGCAGCATAGCTTCAACTTTACCTAAATCAACATAAACATTACGCTGATCCTGGCGTTGAACAATCCCCGTAACGATATCTTCTTCTTTATCAATATAGGCGTTGTAAATCAACCCTCTCTCCGCTTCGCGAATGCGTTGAGTCACCACTTGTTTCGCCGTTTGCGCAGCAATCCTGCCGAAATCCTTCGGGGTCACTTCAATTTCAACAATATCATTTAATTGAAAGTTAGGATTAATCTCTCTGGCGGTATAAATGGATATCTCCATTCTTGGATCCAAAGATTCTTCAACCACTGTCTTACGGGCATAAACTTTAATCGCCCCGGTCTGTCTGTTGATATCCACCCTGACATTTTGGGCTGTATAGTTCCTCTTGTAGCTTGAAATCAATGCTGCTTCGATGGCTTCAACAAGTACATCCTTACTGATGCCCTTTTCCTTCTCGATCTCTAATAATGCTTCGATAAAATCTGTGTTCATGTGGAATGAATTCCCCCTTTCAATCTTAGGCCTTTTTGGTTAGAATACTACTGCCAATCTCGCACTGGCTATCTTATCCGTTGGCAAGGCATGTTGTTTGTTGCTGACTTGAATGGTTAGAAACCGGCTGTCATAAGAAATCAGCTTACCTTCAAATTCCTTCATTCCCTCAATGGGTTCGTAGGTGGTGACCAAAACCTGTTTATTCACAGCCTTGGTATAATCCTCCGTTTTCTTGAGCGGCCTCTCGGCCCCGGGCGAGGAAACCTCCAGGAAAAATGCCTCAGGAATCGGATCTTCCTCATCAAGCTTCTCACTTATATATTCACTGATTTTGCTGCAGTCATCGATGTCAATGCCGCCTTCTTTATCTGCAAAGATCCGCAAGAACCAATGGTTACCTTCCTTGACATATTCAATGTCTACCAATTCAAACCCACCTTTAACCAATAAAGGCTGCAGCATCTCTTCTACAATGGATTTAATTTGTTTACCCACTTCCTGAAACCCCCTTATACACTCCCTAACAAAATGTAAAGAGTGGGTTTCCCCACTCTTATAGCTAGAAATATCAAGATGAATACCAAAAATCATTATACCATACCGCGGTTTACCTTACAAGGGGATGGGGGATGAGGCTAAGGGACGAATCATATTTTTAAAATAACGTCATTTGGTTGGATTCCGGAAGCCCCTTGAAGCAGCCCATAGTACCCAAAAGCTCGATTACGGTCTTAGTTGCTTTAGAACGAACCTGGAAATCTTCAATGGAATAGAAAGGTCCCTCAACCCTGGAGTGATCAATATTCTTCGCTGCATTCTCGCCAATACCTTGAACCGCGCAAAACGGCGGAATCAGAAAAGTTCCGTCTATAATAAATTTCTTAGCCTCCGAGCGGTATAGATCAATTCCCTTAAAGCTAAAACCCCGAGCTGTCATCTCAAGCGCCATTTCAAGAATAGAAACCATTCCTTTTTCCTTGGGTGTGGCTTGAAACCCTTTCCCTTCGATTTCATTTAATTGTTTGAGTATAGCGCCATGACCTTGGATTAGAAGTTCGATGTCAAATTCATCTGCTCTAACTGTAAAGTAAGTAGCATAAAAACAAAGTGGATGATAAACCTTAAAGAAAGCTGTTCGAACAGCCGAAATTACATACGCAGAAGCATGGGCTTTAGGAAACATATATTCAATCTTCTGACAAGATTCAATATACCAGTTGGGCACTTTATGATTCTTCATGGCTTCGATCCATTCATCTTTCAACCCGCGGCCTTTACGAACACTTTCTGTAATTTGAAAAGCCAGGTTCGCATCCATTCCCGCTTTATAAATCAAGTAGAGCATAATATCGTCACGGCACCCGATAACCGTTTTAATCGTACAGGTTTGTTTACGGATTAATTCCTGGGCATTGCCCACCCATACTCCCGTACCATGGGAGAGACCGGATATTTGCAGTAAATCCGCAAAGGTGGAAGGCCCGGTTTCGTGAAGCATTTGGCGCACAAACTTGGTGCCCATTTCCGGTATACCGAAGGTGGCTACAGGAGATTTGATCTGTTCCGGAGTTACCCCTAATGCCAGGGTGGAATTAAAAATACTCATGACCTTCGGATCATTCATGGGGATCGCGGTGGGATCCACTCCGGTTAAATCCTGGAGCATCCGCATCATGGTAGGATCATCATGACCCAAGATATCCAGCTTCAATAAGTTTTCTTCAAAGGCATGGTAATCGAAATGTGTTGTCTTCCATTCGGAATTGATGTCATCCGCCGGAAACTGAACCGGGGTAATATCCTCAACCTCTACGTAACCGGGCACAACCACAATCCCCCCCGGATGCTGTCCGGTGCTTCGTTTCACTCCGGTACATCCGCTCGCAAGGCGCAGAACCTCCGCATTCTTATATTTTTTGCCGTACTCTTCTTCATATTTCTTAACATACCCATAGGCTGTTTTGTCCGCAACAGTACCAATGGTTCCTGCCCTAAAGACATTCTTCTCACCGAATAATTCTTTTGTAAAGTTATGGGCAATGGCTTGATATTCCCCAGAGAAGTTGAGATCGATATCGGGGACTTTATCTCCTTTAAAGCCAAGAAAGGTTTCAAAAGGAATGTCTTGCCCTTCACCTCTAAGAGAAGAGCCGCATTTCGGACAACTTTTGGCAGGTAAGTCAAAGCCGCTCGGCACACTGCCGTCGGTAAACCATTCACTGTATTTACAAGAAAGGCAAGTATAATGGGCTGGAAGCGGATTGACTTCCGATATACCGAGCATTGTAGCTACAAAGGAGGATCCTACGGATCCCCGGGAACCGACCAAATACCCATCATCGTTGGATTTCTTTACTAGTCTCTCAGAAACTAAATAGTTTGCCGAAAACCCGTATTTGATAATCGGCAGCAATTCTTTCTCCAACCTGGCGGCGACAATGTCCAATAAAGGTTTCCCATACATGGATTCGGCTCTCTCATAACATTTGCTTCTGATTTCTTCATCGGCTCCCTCAATAATAGGAGAGAACAAACCGTTATCCGTGGGTCCGCCCTTCTTCGGAAACATTTCGAAGGGCTCGAACATTTCTGTTAACCGGTTTGTGTTTCTAACCACTACCTCATAAGCTTCTTCGGAACTGAAATAGGAAAATTGATCCAGCATCTCTTTCGTAGTGCGCAGGTAGACCTCCGGCTTTTTTAATTCTTTCAAAGGACTGAAACCCGTGATGCCATGAATGGTAATATCTCTATAAATATGATCGCGCGGCTCAAGGTAATGCACATTGCCCGTTGCTATTACCGGTTTATTTAATTTAAGGCCAATGTCATAAACCCTGCGGTTGGCATGTTCCAAGTCGCTTCTACTGTTAACAAATCCTTTATCTACCATATGTATATTAATATCTATAGGTTGAATTTCCAACACATCGTAAAATTCGGCAACCTGTTCGGCTTCTTCTATGGATTTATTCAGGACGGCTTCAAAAAACTCTCCTTTGGCGCAGCCCGAGGAAATAAGAAGTCCATCCCGCAGATCCAATATTCTGCTTTTCGGGATACAAGGCACCTTGCGGTAATGCTCTGTATGGGAAAGCGAAATAAGCTTAAACAAATTTTTCTTGCCGATTTGATTCTTGGCATAGATGCAGACATGGAACGGTCGGGCATTAGATAAATCTTGCCCGGAAACATCATTCAATCTGGACAGGTCGGAAATATTGTTATGATAAGCGTCCTTTAACATCCCGAATAATACATCACCCAAGGCTGCAGCATCGTCAATCGCCCGATGGTGGTTTTCAAGATTCACCTTAAACTTGGCCGATAATGTATTTAACCGGTGATTTTTTAAGCTGGGGTATAGAAAACGGGCCAACTCCAATGTATCTACCACGGAATTTTTAATTTCAGGTAATTGAAGAAGTTTACAGGCGGCTTGCATGAACCCCATATCAAATCTTGCATTATGCGCAACCAGAACAGCGTCCCCTGTGAATTGAATAAATTCAGGAAGGACCTGACTTAGCTCCGGTGCATTCCTTACCATATCATCGGTTATGTTGGTTAGCTGCGTAATGTGATATGGTATCTGCTCGTGTGGATTAACAAATGCCGCATAACGTTCGATTACTTTGCCATCCTTCATTTTGACTGCGGCTATTTCAATAATTTTATTGGTGATTACCGACAACCCGGTCGTTTCTACGTCAAAAACTACATAGACTGCATCTTTTAAGTTTAAATTAATAGGGTTCAATACAATAGGTACGGCATCGTTGATCACATTAGCTTCCAAGCCGTAGATTACTTGAATACCATATTTCTTAGCTGCTTTATTCGCATCCGGAAAACAATGAATGTTGCTGTGATCCGTTATAGCTATAGCCTTATGCCCCCATTTGGCAGCTCTCTTAATATATTGGTCAACTGGCGCAATGCCATCCATAACACTCATGTTGGTATGCAGATGAAATTCGACCCTTTTCTCCGGGGCCTCATCCATCCTTTCCTTGAGCGGCATGATTTCATTGATATCGCTAGGCATCATGATTAGATCAGGCAGCGGCATGAAACGGTCGTATTCGACCTTGCCCTTGACCTTCAACCACTTGTCGTTAGCCAGCAGCTTCATGATTTGCAAATCATCTTTATTCTTGGCAAACAACTTAACCAGGATGGAATCCGTAAAATCCGTTAGAATAAACTGAAATAAGGTGTTTCCGTTACGGAGCTCCTTCACTTCCAAATTCAAGACGGTGCCTTGCAGGGTTACTTTCTTCAATTCCTCGGTGACCTCTTGAATGGGTGTGGGCTGTTCTTTAATAGGGTAGCCCATCATCAGCTTAGAATCCGGGTCAACGATGGAAGCAATCGCCATGGGATATTCTACAGCTTGATTCAATTCCTGAACAAAGGAACGTTCTTCTTCTATAATCTGTTTGGAGAATTTCTCCCTTTCCTCTGAACTATCCTCACTTGCCCTTAATTGAACATCATATTCCCTGGAAAAATAATTTCGGAAAAAATACTGGATACGCTCATCTAATTTCTTCTTCAAAGCTAAATTCAAATTACCCTGATCTAATAGAGTCACAACTATCGTACGGTGATTGATCTCCCATTTCGCCTTACTCATCACGCCATTGATCGAAGCAATCTCGTTTTGGATCCACCCGACAAGAATACTCCAATATTGTTCCACCAATGAGTAGTCATCCACTTCTTGCGAAAATTGAAGCACAAAGCGAATTTGAACCGTATGCCTGAATTTATCCTGGATCAATTTACAGAAGGAGGTATAGATCTCTTGAGGCACCAATTGTGTATTATATAAATAGAATGTCCATTCCCGATGAACTTTGCTGCATTCTACCTTATCAATGTACCCTTCGAAAAAAAAGGAATCTATCATCTCAGCCGGAACATTAATTTTCTGCATTAATACTTCGAAGCGGTTTCGTTTTTCCGCAATGTTCATCATGACCAGTTGTCTTCCTTTCAAGAAAAAATAGACAACGATTTTTTGTGATATTAATATGCTCTTGCAAAAACAACGGTATGTTTAGCCTTTTCTTCGCAAACCAAACATTTGCTTTTATGTTCCTTTACTTCGAAAGGAATATTGCGGCTGGTGGCTCCTGTTTCTTCCTTCACCTGATGTTCGCAGCTCTCAGATCCGCACCAACCGGCCAGAACAAATCCCCTCTTCTCTTCCATAGAGGCTCTCATCTCATCGAGGGTATCTACACTTTTAAAATTATCTTTCATGAATCCTTTGGCATTCTGATACATTTGTTGGTGGATTTCTTCCAACATGCGGCGAACTTCCCCCACAATATCAGCTTGTTGGACGATGCGTTTCTCATTGGAAATGCGGGACACGAGGACAACCTGTCCATTCTCCATATCTCTTGGCCCAAGCTCAATTCTCATGGGAATGCCGCGCATCTCATATTCATTAAACTTCCATCCCGGACTTTGATCCGCACGATCATCTACCTTAACACGAATGCCGGCCTTCTTCAGTTCAAGAAATAATTCATCTGTTTTCTGGATAACCAATTCCCTTGTCTTTGCAGGCCCGATAGGAATCATCATAACTTGGGTTGGTGCCACCTTCGGAGGCAGGGACAAACCTCTGTCATCGCCATGAACCATGATAAGGGCACCGATAAGACGGGTGCTTACACCCCATGATGTGGTGTGGGTGTATTGTAAAGTGTTCTCCCGATCAAGAAATTTGATATCAAACGCTTTGGCGAAATTAGTTCCCATATAATGCGATGTGCCTGCCTGCACAGCTCGGCCGTCTTTCATGATAGCTTCTATGGAATACGTATCTACAGCACCGGCAAATTTCTCAGAAGGCGTTTTTTGCCCTACAATAACGGGAATACATAAGAAGTCTTCGACAAATTCCCGATAAATTTCAAGCATCTGCATCGTCTCAACCCGGGCATCCTCTTCGGTTTCATGAGCTGTATGGCCTTCTTGCCATAGAAACTCGCTTGTGCGAAGGAAAGGTAAAGTACGTTTCTCCCAACGAACGACATTCGCCCATTGATTGATCAACACAGGCAGATCCCTGTAAGATTTAATCCATTTTGCATACATATGGCCAAACATCGTTTCCGATGTGGGACGGATGGCTAATCTTTCTTCCAGCTTTTCTCCACCGGCTTCGGTCACCCACGGCAATTCAGGATTGAAGCCTTCAATGTGGTTCTTTTCCTTCTCGAAAAAGCTTTCGGGGATAAACAAAGGAAAATAAGCATTACGGTGACCGGATTCTTTAAATTTCGCGTCCAATTCACGCTGGCAATGCTCCCATATTTCATACCCGTCCGGTTTGAACACGATACATCCTTTAACCGGGGCATAATCCATTAGATCTGCCTTTCGGATGACATCTATATACCACTTGGAGAAATCCTCGGTTTGGGGAGTAATCTCTCTTACGAACTGTTTATCTACTGACATAGTGTCCACCTTATCCTTTAAATAGTCGTACGATATCATTAAATGTGACGGCAAGCATTAGCAGCATCAGCATGGCAAAACCAATAAAGTGAACCATGCTTTCTTTAGTTGCACTGACCGGTTTGCCTCTTACGGCTTCGAGTCCGAGAAACAGGAGTCGGCTTCCGTCTAATGCCGGGAATGGCAGGAGGTTGAAGATGCCAAGATACAAACTAAGAATGGCTGCCCAAAAAACTAATGTCGGTGCTCCCATACTGACGGCTTCACCGGTAACTTCCACAATACGTATAGGTCCGCCCAAATCATCCATTTTAAATTGCAGGGTCACCAATTTTCTAAGACCCGTAAAGATGACTTTTGTGGATTCCCACATTCTATTACCGGCACCTTTAATCGCTTCAATAAGATTAGGATTTCTTGTGATTTCGCCAATGTAGACTCCGATTTTACCCTTTCCTTCTACATTTGCAGGTGTGAACTTGATGGGAATTTGTTCTTTATTACGAATAACGACCCAAGTCATTTGTAGATCCGCAGATTCAGAAATTAAGTCTTGAAGCAATTGTCTATCAGCCCCAATGACTTTATTGTTCACTTTATAAACAAGATCATTTGCTTTAATATTGGCTTTTTCAGCAACGGAACCTTCAATTACATTATCAATCTTCACATATTTAGGATTTTCCAACGGTATCCCTACTAAATAGATCAGTACTACAAATAAAACAAAAGCAAGAACAAAGTTCATCATCGGACCGGCAAAGATGGACATGGACCTTTGGCCGACGGTTTTGCTTCCAAACTGGCGGTTCCATGGAGCAATCTGGATTTCTTTGCCCCGGGCAACCATTAAAGCTTGAGGATCCACGGAAAACGTCTGAAGCTCCCCGTCCATATCCAGTGTAATCTTTAATGCTTTTTCTAAATCAATATGTTCAACCACTCCGCGCTCTACATCGTTTAACTGATCTAACTGATCAAGGTAGATGTGCGAGATGATGCCACCCTGCTGTTTCACACAAATGG
>DASWUO010000506.1:0-11126 GCA_036401615.1 Bacilli bacterium
AGAAAAACATGGTCTAGATCCAGTATTCCATAATTATGATGCTCATAAGTTGGTCAAGATTGGTAAATCTAAAGGACCGACAAAAATCGGGGCTGCGCTTAGAATTTATGTTTTCAGTAATACTATTCCGATGAGGCCAAATCAAAAGCGGCATACGATAAATCATTTTATTCAAAATGTAAATGAACTATTATCATAATACAATTGCCTGTTAAGTGATAAGGTTAGGTGATATGTGTTAAGTGGGGTAAGTTAAGTGATATAGGTTAAGTGATATAAAAATTGATATTATATAAATTGATCTATTATATTTGTATCACTCATTAAAGAAAGATCTTTATAAAAGTGTATAGAAGAGAATACAAGAGTAACAGATTTTTGACAGATGAAATTTACATTATATTTGTAAAGGGACGATTACGCAATGACTGAGGAACTATACAATCTTCTTATATCGGGAGATGAAAATGCATGGGAATCTAACACAAAAATATTAGATATAGATCGTTGTTTAAGGGAGTATACAGAGAAGGACATTGTTGAGAAGTTTGGTAAATTTGGTGAAATAGAAATTAATGAGATTAAAAAACTTCCGTGCATTTTTGCATATGAAGACTATTGTAAAAAAGATGCTAGTATTGGTTTTATAACCGATATTTTAGTTCGACAAGTAGGGATTAAAATTACCTTTCAGAAAGTAGAAATAGTTTCACTAGAAAACCTGCATAAATTGGAATTTGAGTTAGATATAAAGAGTTGGGAATTTAATAGAACACATTGGGCAATAAAAAAAGTTAACTTATTTAAGGAATTGCAACATATAGGCATTAATATTAAAAGCATAAAAACAAATCAACCTGTAGACATAACTAAACATTTTTTTGACGTTTCTTTTACATTTGCGGGAGAATCACGAGAGGTAGTTCAAAGAGTTGTAGATGAACTTGGAAAGACAAGGAACACGAACTGTATTTTTTATGATAATAACTATATCAGTCAACTGGCCAGACCATCACTAGATACTCTTTTACAAGATATATACAGAAATCGTTCAAAATTAATAGTTGTTTTTTTATGTGAAAAATATCAAGAGAAAAAGTGGTGTGGACTTGAGTTTAGGGCAATTCGAGAGATGATTATGGAGAAAACGATAGACAGAATCATGTATATACGACTAGATGCAGGACATGTTGATGGAGTGTTTAGTACAGATGGTTACATAGATGGAACTAAATTCACACCGCGAGAATTGGCCAATTTCATAAATGAGCGTTTGAATCTCCTTGTTTGAATCTCCTTGGGATGATGACTCGAATAAATATATCCCTTTCACCGACACGACACACGTGGAGACTGTGTCGGTATTAATTTGGGATAAGGGTTAGAGATGTTCCCCTTGACAAGGCATGTTGAGACAGTTGCGTTATTAATTTTTGGGGAAAAGAGGTAGCGATGTTCCCCTCAACAAGGCATGTCGAGACTGTTGCTTTGTTAATTTGGGATAAGTTTTAGAGATGTTCCCCTCAACAAGCCATGTGAAGACTGTTGCTTTATTATTTTGGAATAGTTGATTATTTTTGATGAATGGAAGAGGAGCAACAGTTTATTTAATAACCGGATATTTGATGTTATAATAGATTTAATGTCTATCAGGTCAAGCAGCTTTTTATGAGGAGTTAATATGTTTATTAGGAGTTTAAGGTTAAAAATTCGAAACATTCAAAAAATTGAATCATCCTTTCATAGAGGTTTTAATAAACGTGATTTGTTGGTGCTGATATGAGCAATAAAGGTAAACAATACAGTAATCCATCATCTACTGGTGGCCTAGGTAATCATTTTGAAAACCGCGTCCAAGCATCATTTGTTGTCCTGATGCTCGCAGGGGGCTTTTCTCCATGTCTACCAACATGGCCTATTAGCAAGATAAAATTCCAGGGAAAATATCAAAATTTCGATACCGATGATATGATCATTTTTACAAAGCAACCTAGGAGTAACAAAGAAGCGAAACTCTTAGGTCAAATCAAATATTCGATCAGTTTTACAATGGGCAACAAAGAATTTGGTGAGGTCATTCAAGCTGCTTGGAATGATTTTAATAAAAAAGATATTTTTACTGAAGGTATAGATGCCATAGTATTAATCTCTGGACCGCTGAGTGCTACTGACACAGATGATGTTAGGCCGTTGTTTAGACAAGCCGAACATTCTGAAGATGCTGGGGATTTTATTAAAAGAATTGAACTTGGCAAATTCACCAGTAATCAACAAAGAAAAAAGCTTGATGTTTTCAGATCTCATTTAAAAGTAGCAAATAATAATATTGATCTTACAGACGATCAGTTATGGCGGTTTATGAAAAGCTTTCATCTTCTTATCTATGATCTAGATATTAAGGGGGTAACACTTTCTTTGCTTCATTCTATTATTGGGTTGTATTCTGAGGACAATGCTGAGGATTTATTGGCTCGTATTGAGAAAGAAGTTACATATAAAAATGAAAATGCGGGTTGCCTAACAATTGATTCTCTACCAGTTGAGATCCGCTCAGCTTTTCAAAGGAAGATCTTAAAAACTATTTCTGAGGATCTTATAAAAACACCAGTATTGGCCGCCAAAATGGATTTCGCTGAACCTGATTGGAATCATCATTCATATGCCCCGGATTTGGCATTTGCAAATCTCCTTGGCTCATGGAACGAAAAAACTGATGCTGACATCGAAATAACTACCCAATTAACAAGAGAAGAGTACTTAGCTTGGATTTCCAAAGTTCGAGAAATTCTTCAACATCCCGACAGTCCTATTTCCTTTAAAAATGGAGTTTGGATTATCATTAAACGGAAAGAGTTATGGCAGTCAATAGGAAGTCGAATCTTCGATAACAATTTGGATGCATTCAAGAAATGCGCAATTGAGATTCTTACAGAACGGGATCCTAAGTTTGGTTTAGGTCCGGAAGAAAGATATGCTGCAAGTATCTATGGAAAAGTATTAAAGTATTCATATTCTCTTAGAAAAGGCATTGTCGAAAGTTTGGCGCTTCTTGGAAGTGATCCAGGGGTTCTAACAAACTGCTCATTAAATAAACCTGAAACAATTGCCGTTTTGACAGTTCGCGAAGTTTTTGAAAATGCAGATTGGGTCCTTTGGGGGAGTTTGAATGATCTACTTCCAATGTTGGCAGAAGCAGCTCCCAATGAATTTTTAAATATTACTGAGGTTGCTTTGCAGCAGATTCCCTGCCCATTTGATGTGCTTTTCTCACAAGAAGATAACGGAATTTTCGGAGGGAATCACCTGTCGGGACTGTTATGGGCCTTGGAATCACTTGCCTGGGATGAAAAATTCTTAGTTCGTGTTTCTGTAATTCTGGGCGAACTTGCATCTCATGATCCCGGTGGAAATTGGGCCAATAGACCTTCGAATTCGCTCGCAACGATTTTTCTTCCTTGGTCTCCTCAAACGACGGCATCGATAAAGAAACGAAGTATTGCTCTTCAAACACTTCTGAAGGAATTTCCCGAAATTGGATGGAAGCTCTTGCTAGATCTGCTTCCAAATCAGCGGCAGATGTCCATGGGCTCACATAAACCTACTTGGCGAAAAACTATTCCTGACGACTGGATAGAGGAAGTTACTCAAAACGACTATTGGGATCAGGTTTCAATATATGCGAACATGGCTGTTGAGACGGCAAAGAAAGACATTGGTAAGCTCAAGGAACTCATTGAATTTCTTGTTAATTTACCGAAGCAGTCTTTTGATAATGTATTAGAACACCTCTCCTCTAAAGACATCTTACTGCGACCAGAAAAAGAAAAAATTGATCTTTGGGCTGGATTAATAAAATTCGTTACAAGGCATCGGTACTTTGCTGATGCAGATTGGGCATTAAGTTCCGACTTAGTTGTTAGAATTGAAAATGTTGCCAGTGCACTCGCACCAGATAATCCATTGTATCTTCATCGCGAACTGTTTAATGGTCGTGACTTCGATCTAATAGAAGAAAAGGAAAGCTGGCAAGAGCAACAGAGGAAACTTGAAGTGCGACGTCAACAGGCAATAAAGGAAATATTTAACTATGGTGGGATTGATGCGGTGTTTCAGTTTTCCGAGACAGTTGAATCACCCTCAAGTGTTGGTCAATCACTTGGTTCTATAAGCGATTCCGCAATAGATTCAGTGATCATTCCAAATCTTTTGAAAAATGATGGTAAAAATATTGCCCAATTTGTGAGCGGGTATATCTGGAGTCGGCAACGTTGTCAGGGATGGGTCTGGGTCGATAATATAGATGTGAAAGGTTGGACAAGAGCTCAGATTGGTGAGTTTCTTGCTAATCTTCCTTTTACGGAAGAGACATGGAAACGATCGAATGTATTACTTGGAGATGATGAAGTAGAATACTGGAGCAGAACTAGGGTGAACCCATATCAATCGGATTGTGAGCTTGGGATTGCAATAGATAAATTGATTGAATATGGAAGACCAAATGCTGCCATTGATTGTCTAAATAAAATTCTTTATGATAAGCAATCTGTGGAAAAATCAAGCGCCGTTCGAGCTCTATTAGCGGCTGTTTCCTTGAATAAACCTTTGAATTCAATGGATGGATATCACATTGTTGAACTCATAAAGTCACTACAAGGTGATCCCGAAACTAATCCAGATGACCTTTTCCAAGTTGAATGGGCATATTTACCGCTTCTGAATAAAGATCGCGGCGCATCACCAAAATTATTGGAGAATCGATTAGCCACAGATTCAAACTTCTTCTGTGAAGTGATTCGACTTGTTTATCGCTCTAAAAAGGGGCAAAAGCCCCCTAAGGAGCCTACCGAGCAACAAAGGGAAATTGCCTTAAATGCATACCGTTTGCTTCAAAAGTGGAAAACACCACCAGGTATGCAGACCGATGGTAGTTTTTCAGGAGATGATTTCAAGAACTGGCTAGAACTTACTGAAGCAGCATGTATTGAATCCGGTCACTTAAAAGTAGCACTTACACATGTTGGGAATGTTCTCTTTTTTAGTCCACCTGACCATGATGGTTTGTGGATTGATCGCACCGTTGCAGAGGCGCTAAATGGTAAGCATCTAGAGGAAATGCGAAATGGTTTCTGCCAACAAGTGTTTAACATTCGTGGAGCGCATTGGGTAGACCCAACTGGAAAACCAGAAAGAGAGCTTGCCGATAAATATAGGTACCAAGCGGAGGAAATTGAGAATGCTGGTTATCAGCGTTTCGCTACCGCTCTTAATAGAGTAGCTGAATCTTATGATCGAGACGCTGAACGAGTTATCACTGAACATAAGCAAGAAGGCTTGGATTGATAACTCTGAATGTATCATTAAGTATATATACTTTATGCATCGCCTATGTATCCTCTTAGAATAGCCTAATGTGAAATTTGTGAAGGAATAAAAGCCTAAAATCGCTTTAACGTTACTTTTGCCGCTCGCACGTTTCAGGTATTGATAATTGGTCTGGTGGAGCAGAATTAAAGATTTTATACAAGAATGAAACGAAGGTGACGAATTTGAAGCGAAAGTACTCACCAAAAACTTTGAAAGTCTTGTTCGCATTGAGCGGAAACCAATGTGCCCATCCAGAATGTATTAATACTGTTACTGAACCCGCAACTGAAAAATCTGACGTTCTTGTTACTGCACATATATGCCACATTTATGCAATTAGTAAAAGTGGCCCAAGGGGAAAAGTCAGTCTTACCGAAAAGGAACTAAATTCACCGGAGAATCTTATTTTGCTTTGCCAGAACCATCATGTGGTTGTGGACGGACAACATGAAACTTATCCAGCCGAAATGCTCAAGGTCTGGAAGAAGACACATGAATCGAAGATGCAAAAACGGCTCTCCTCAAATTTGGAAAATGTCCAGCCCGATGTATTCTCTCATCCTTATTTTCCAATAGCGCTAGTCGATCAGAAAATCGAGGAAGATGTCGGTATTATTCGCAAATCAAGATTTTTTGGGGAATTCAACTTAGCGGGTTCTTCATTAACTCTGGCAAGAAAGCTTGTTGAAGGAGAATTTTCCGGTGGTACTGATGCGATTAGGGGCTGGACACTGGCTTGGTGCGCACGTTTCTTGGTGCGAACAGAGGAACTGGGGAAAGCAGAAGAGTACCTTAAGCTTGCAAAGGGTTTAGGAAGTAGCCCGGAAATTGATATTGCAGACGCCTTCGTAAATTCACAGAAGGGTAACAAGAACGCAGCTCTGAATATTCTGGCTGGCATCGATTCTCCGATTTCAAGGTCTGCGGCTCTTATGGTCGTTGCACATCACGAGGACACAGAGGGAGTTATTTCGTGGTTGAAAACCGTAGGGTTCGAGACCTCGGATTTAGACTCAGATGGTAAATATTTTCTCATAATGCAACAGTTAAAGAACGCTCATTGGGATGCTGCTAAAGAGATTGTTGATGAGATAACAGATCAGGATTTAGATGAATCCCCAGTTCTCCATCATATGATGGCAATGACATATCTCCTAGGTACAGTGCCGATCGAATTACGTGAAGTTGTTATCAACCAGTTGCCATTTGAAGCCGCGGGTTTTCCGCTAGCCTCGGATGCCTCCGCCATTCATGCCCGCCGGATAGCGAAGCGTCACTTTACAATCGCTGCTGAAATTACAGGTCAACTTAATTGTCCCGGTGTAGCAACAATAGAAAATGAATTTGCACTTTGGCTTGAGTTGAGGGATCCCGAAGATTCTTACATTGGAAGGCAACATCTGGAGGCCAAACTTCGTGATCCCAAGTTCAGCCTTCGTCTTGTCCCATTTGGTCTACAATTTGGAATTAAGTTGGATCTGGTTGCAGTTGATCAGGAGATTAACCGACAAATTGCACTTCATGGTGGAATGACGCAAGATGCAGCAATTGCTCGTTTTGCTCTTGCTTTCACGCAGAAGACTCCAGAGGCGATATCTAATTATATTGCCCGACATTCCGAGGAACTTTCAAAGCATTTCGACAAAA
This sequence comes from Bacilli bacterium, assembly GCA_036401615.1. Taxonomy (GTDB): domain Bacteria; phylum Bacillota; class Bacilli; order Paenibacillales; family DASWUO01; genus DASWUO01. The sequence goes on from DASWUO010000506.1 coordinate 7,012, forward strand.
AAACGTTACAGTTCCTCCAAATCGAGACGCTTTCGCAAGCAGGGCTGCATGAAAGGGCAAATGAGTGTCTGAGGATTCTCTTGGAAGAGGGAATTTCTGATGTTGAGGAAGGCCGCCTGAGGAGAGTAATCACTGAAGTTAAAGGAACTGATTCGGTTGAGGCTCGAAAGTTGCAATTCAAGCAAACCGGCTCTCTGAGCGATCTAATTACCCTTGTTGATGAACTAGATTCCAGGGATGAATGGGATTTTCTTTGCCAGTACGGAGAAATTTTGTTCGAAAGAACCCGGACTCTTCACGACGCCGAGCGGTTGGCTAATGCCTTGAGCAATACATATAGAACTGAAAGGCTTGTCGAACTGGTTAAAGCTAACATCGACCTATTGGATCAATCCAAGAACTTGCGTATTATGTTTTGTTGGTCGTTATTCCATGAAGGTGAACTATTGGAGGCTCGCTCTGAATTAGCAAGGCTCAATAATGATCAGAAGAATAGGAATTACCGTATTCTACAAGTTAATCTTGGAATTGCTTTAGGTGACTGGCACTCCTTGGCTGCGTTTTTAACTAACGAAATTCAGGAGAAAGACAATAGAAGCGCTCGCGATTTGATTCGTGCTGCTCAGTTGGCTCTTCACTTGAACTTGCTGCCCTATGCCAAGGAGTTGATCTTTGTAGCAGTAGCTAAGGCTAATGATGATGCCGGTGTTTTCAGTGCCGCCTACTTCTTGGCGACGAACGCCGGTTGGGAAGACGATGCGGAGGTTTCAAAGTGGCTTCACAAAGCCGCTGAGCTTTCTGGTGATGAGGGCCCAATTCAAAAAATGACACTGAAGGATATACTCGATTGGAAACCTGAATGGGATCGCCGAGAATCTGAAACATGGCAGTTGATAAGTCGTGGCGAAATACCACAGTTTCTTGGAGCTCATTCCCTTAACAAGTCCTTGGTCAGTTTGATGCTTTTTCCAGCTCTGGTGAACCTATCGGAGCGTGATCCGAGGCGCAGAGGCGCTATTCCGGCGTATAGCGGTAACCGAAAACCAGCGCAATTCCATAATGTTAGAATTATTGGTATAGATGCTACTGCATTGCTTACCTTTGGTCTCCTAAACCTTTTGGATAAGGCGTTTGATACATTTGATGAGGTTCATGTGGCTCATTCGACTCTTAAGTGGCTATTTGAGGAGAAACAGAAAGCTATGTTTCATCAGCCAAGTCGGATTAGGGGTGCACATCAGGTACGAGATATGCTTGCAACAGGTGTTCTGGAGAAATTTGTTCCGAGTACTATGGCGGATAGGGATCTATCAGCTCAGATTGGCGATGAACTGGCGATGTTAATTGCTGAGGCAGAAAAGATGAGAGACGGTGATGATGCTCAGCGAATCGTTGTTCGCTCGGCTCCGGTTCATCGGCTCACTACTCTAATGGAAGAAGAAGCCGACTTGACTAATCATACCGCTGTAATGAGTAGCTGTCTATCGATTGTGAACATGTTGCGGTTAAAGGGTCAGATCACCACCGAGGAAGAAAAGAGAGCACGTGCATATTTGCAGCTTAATGAGAAGCCCTGGCCCGATCAGCCAGAAATCACTGATGGGGCAATATTGTATTTGGACAATTTGACTATCACTTACTTCCTCCATCTTGGGTTACTTGAAAAACTAAGAATTGCAGGTTTTAAACCGATTGTGTCGCAAAGAGAAGTGTCTGAAGTTAATGAACTAATTTCGTATGAGAGCATTTCCGGAAAAATCGACGAGGTGATAGAACGTATACGATCCGCTGTCAGTTCACGAATCAAATCTAGAAAAATCAAGGTGGGCAGATTACATAACGTTGATGAGTCGGAAGAGCACTCAATATCTGAACATCCAACTGTTAGTATATTTACTCTGGCAAGCGACTGTGATGCGATCATTATAGACGACAGGTTTCTCAACCAACATGCCCATATCAATAATAGCAACGCTCAAGCACCGATATTATCGACATTGGATCTTTTAGATGCACTGGCCTCCAAAGGCTCTATTGCTCACGAAGACCGTTTGGAGTATAGGACTTTGCTTCGTCGCGCTGGGTATTTTTTTGTGCCAGTAACAGACGATGAACTGACAACTCACCTTTCCGACACTTTAGTTAAGGACGATAAGGTAGTCGAGACGGTTGAACTGAGAGCCATCCGGGAAAATATTTTGCAAGTTAGGATGAGCAACTGGCTTCAGCTTCCGAAGGAAGCGCCTTGGCTGGATGTGATCTTCCAAGTATTCAACCGGGTGCTTAAGGGTTTGTGGAGGGTTGGAACTGACTTTACTCACGTTATGGCCTGCTCTAACTGGATCTTGGACCAAATCGATATTTGTGGTTGGGCTCACTGCCTTGGAAGCGAAAATGGGGAGAATATTGTTAAGACTGGAAGAGGGGCATTTGTCTTAATGCTGGTTACCCCCCCTTCAGATGTTCCATGTGAAGTGAAAGATGCATATTGGAGTTGGATAGAGGAGGGTGTTTTAGCCCCTATCAAAGAACAATATCCAGAATTGTATGCCTGGATTGTTGAATGGCATCGAAATCAAATTTTAGAGATGGCTGATACGGAACAGGCTGAAGGAAACGACGAGATGACAACCAGTCCTTACGTTAGGTCCGCAATAACACTAGCTGCACTTGAGATGGTGCCCCCTCTGATATACAAGTCCCTGCTTGAAAAGCAAGCGTTTCGGGAGGAATACGGACTAAGGACGGATGCGGTTCTTTCCTTTAATGATTTTGGTATTTCGTTTCAACGTTCCGAACTTTATGATGCTGTTCGAAGGATGTATTCAAGTGTATCTGAAATGGAGCTAACCGATACTGATGGAAAAGAGTGGATAATAAAAATGCAAAGTAAAGGTGGAGGGCTACGGAACCTTGTTATTTCTCGCAGCAAGCAGCGTCTCATATTGTCTGACTTTGCTGTGCTCTTACCTGACAGTACCAGACGGCTGCTTTCACTGGACGAAGTGGCTACTGATGTAAATTTACCTAATATTACACGAGATGGTTGGGGCAAGATCCTTTCAGAACGTGCTCTTTATGATGATGAAGTCGATGAGTTTCAAAGTGATTTTCGTGATACTCCGGTCCACGTAGCGCGATCAATTCAGAGAGAAATTACTTCTGGACAGTGTAGTGTATCTTCTCTCGTTCCCAATTCCAGAAGATATTTTGATAGACTGGTGGGCTGTTACGACGGGAGTATGTCCATTAAGGATTATGCTGCAGGTAACGGTAGACAATTTTTTGAACAATTATCTCAATGGCTACCTTATGAAGGTTTCATGTTTAGCTTATTCCTATCATCGCATTCTGCATTGACGACAGAAATTAGTATCGAACAATTGGGAAGTGAAGACCTTCTTCGAGCGTTTAATTTTTTGGAAATGCACGGGGACAGAATCTCACAACTGGGTGCCATTGAAGTAGGCTTGCGCGTCCTTCCAGAAAGACCTGAGATTGAATCTGTTATTATTCGTCTTATCGAACAGATCCGAGATGACGATGTTGAAGGTGGTTCTAGTGGATTTAAACTACTCTCGGCATTGTTCGTTCTTGTAGACGGGGAATTGTCCAAGACCAGACTCTATTCGGTGGAACCACCATTCTTTCGAAGACTGGCATCCTTGTCACAGGCTGTACTGATTCATCGTCAATTTGTGAAAACTTCCGTTAAGATTGATTCGTTTTGTGAGTGGGCGTTCAATAATCGTGGAGAGCAGTTTTACTTTCAATCTCTTACTGATATGCGTTTAGAGCCGCGATGGAATCCTAATCATGCATCGGCGTCGCAAATGAAAGCTGAATTTTTCGGACGTATTATGATTGCTGCTAAGAATTATGAGAAGAATATCGAAGGCAGTGAGCTACATGATCTGGTTCTTGGTAGTAAACCCGAAAGCGTATATTCACTTAGTAAGTTCCCCCATCCGTACATTCCGGGACCATTGGAGGGTGCTGTAAGTAACTCAAACTTTTTGCCTACCGAGCTCTCGAAGGTGATTGAGACCCAACTCGGCACAGAGGAGCTAAGGCCATCGTCGTTTATTACTCTTGTGAACTCTGAGCCAAATTTC
>DASWUO010000507.1:0-7812 GCA_036401615.1 Bacilli bacterium
TATTACGAAGTGGAAGTCAGCATAGATGAGCTGGAAACCCTCCTGTTTGAAGAGCTTGAGCTCCCTAACCTTCAACAGAAACAAAAGGATAATTTACAGACAACCGAAATAGAGTTTAATGATATCCGCAAGAAAGGAATTCAATCCAACATCGATAAAAAACGAACCATCCTCGAAAATATTAAACGCAATGCCACTACGGGTGTACCGGGTATTCATGGCATTTCCTCCGATGATCTGCGTTATAAATCTTGGGAGGAAGTGCAGAGGCCGCATTCCAACGCCCTTATTATAGCCATGATGGATACAAGCGGATCCATGGGGACTTATGAGAAATATATAGCGCGTTCCTTCTTCTTCTGGATGACCCGCTTCCTGAGGAAGAAATATGAACATGTGGAAATTGTGTTTATCGCCCACCATACAGAGGCTAAAGAAGTAACGGAAGAAGAGTTTTTCTCGAAAGGGGAAAGCGGGGGGACCATCTGTTCATCGGCCTATGTAAAGGCGTTGGAAATCATCGATAAGCGGTACCCGCCGGCCAGCTACAACATTTATCCGTTTCATTTCTCCGATGGGGATAATTTGACGTCCGACAATGAACGCTGCGTGAAGCTGATCCACCAACTGTTGGTAAGAAGCAACCAATTCGGCTACGGTGAGGTTAACCAATACAATCGCAGCAGCACATTGATGTCGGCCTATCGCCTGATTACAAATCCCCTTTTCCAATACAGTATTATTCGGGAAAAAGGGGATGTTTACCGCGCATTGAAGACTTTTTTTGCTAAGACGGAAATGGTGGGGTGATTGGAATGAATCAAGACGAAATTACACAATTAGAGCGGACCATTGCAGAAATCACGGAAGTAGCCGTTGGCTTTGGTTTGGACTTTTACCCGATGCGGTATGAAATATGCCCTTCCGATATTATTTATACCTTTGGCGCTTACGGGATGCCGACACGGTTCAATCATTGGAGCTTTGGCAAGACATTCAACCGCATGAAGCTGCAATATGATCTGGGTTTGAGCAAAATTTATGAGTTGGTGATTAACTCTAATCCTTGTTACGCTTTCTTGCTCGATGGTAACTCTTTAATCCAAAATAAACTTATTGTCGCCCATGTGTTGGCACATTGCGATTTTTTCAAGAACAATGCCCGCTTCTCCAAAACTAACATCAACATGGTGGAGAGTATGTCGGCAACCGCAGAACGCATCCGGGAGTATGAGCATAAATACAGTGTTGAAGCAGTTGAACAATTTATAGATGCCGCGCTGGCCATTCAGGAACATGTCGATGCAAGTCTTATTAAACCTTATATGGGTGACAAAAGATTATCTACTGAGCAGCTCATGAAGAAGAAGAAGGAAGATCGGCAGCATCTGGGCGGACATACCTCGCCAGGTTCTACTAGTGGTTTTACTTCGGGTTATGAGGACCTGTGGAAATTAGAGCCTGACAATAAGGAAGGCAGCAGCACATACGAAGAAACTGTCCTATTCCCACCCAGGCCGGAGAAAGACCTTATGTGGTTCATTCAAGAATATGCTGCTAATTTGGAAGAGTGGCAGCGGGATATTCTGACCATGTTGAGAGACGAAATGCTGTATTTCTGGCCGCAGATGGAGACCAAAATCATGAACGAAGGCTGGGCTTCATACTGGCACCAACGGATTATGCGCGAACTGGACTTATCTGTAGTAGAAACAATTGAGTACGCCAAACTAAATGCCAATGTCGTGCAGCCTTCTAAACAAAGCTTGAACCCCTATTACCTTGGATTAAAAATATTTGAAGATATCGAACGGCGTTGGGATGAACCTCTAGAGGAAGAAATCGAGCGGCATGCCAGAAATCCCGGTGAAGGCCGCAGCAAAATATTCGAAGTGCGCGAATTCGAATCAGATACGTCATTCTTGCGTAACTATTTAACCAAGAAGCTAGTCGAAGATTTAGATCTCTATGTGTTTGAGAAAAAAGGCTTGGAGTGGAAAATTACCGATAAATCCTGGGAGAACACCCGTGATCAGTTAATTTATTCGCGTGTCAACGGGGGATTTCCGTATCTTGTGGTGAGGGACGGAAATTATTTGAATAATGGTGAATTATTATTGCAGCATGCTTACGAAGGGATTGAGCTTGACCTCAAATATATTGAGAAAACCCTGCCCTATGTTCACCAACTATGGGGCAAACCCATCCACTTGGAGACTCTAATTGAAGAGAAGCCGGTGTTGTTTAGCTTCGATGGGAGGAAACACCACCGACAGTTTTTGTGAAGCGATGCTAGAACAGTTTTTTATGTCAATAAATAAAGGTTTTCCATTTCCCAATTCTGGAAAACACATATTTTTCTTTGCTATGAACTACTCTTCTAGGGCTTACATTATTGGACATAACTTTTCCTTCTTCCTCCCATCAGGGAATATGTCGCTTAGACCTTTTTCACCAACAATTCTTTATACTCCACCTCGTAATACTCCTCTCATTTAATCAATGCACACTCTATATACTACCACGTTTTTAGCTCTGGCTGCGTATTCTGATAGTTAGTTGAATAAAAGGACGACCCCTACTAACATCACAGGCAGTTTTTATGAAGGCATTTGCTTTCTTTTTCAAATTTCGCGGAACTGGAATGCGTTAATTCAGGCAATTCAACCCCCTTGAGAGTCAAGGGGATCTACGATGCGTTACTTAGTTGTTTTGAGAGAAATGACCCCAAATCCGCTCAAATAAAGCCCTGTAGTTCCGTCTAGCGGTCATATTGTGATTTTACACTATTATAAGGTCTTGTGCTTCCGCTAAATTTCCCAGACAACAAGAAAAAGGCTGCCCCATGTCAACTAAAGACTTGGCGCAGCCTTCCCAGTATTCTCTACATCAAATAGGAAAACTCATAAGATCCGGAGGTTAATTCTAATATGACCATACCTTCAGCTTGTTTAGAATCCACAACCCCAACAATTTGACTGATTTTTTCGCCGCTTGCACCTTCACTTACAGCTTCCAAAGATGCCGATGGCAATTCAACAGTTGCCGTGGTATTAACAGGAATGGTCACTTTCACCTTAATATGTTTGGACGACTCTTCCGTTGCCGAATCCCTCTTACCGCTTCCGTTATCGATCCCGTCAGAAGCTCCACTGACTTCCCAGCCCGAAGCAATTTCCCCATACATCGACTTCAGTGACGCTCTGGCATAGCTCAGCCCCTCCATCAGTTGCGGCCGAATGAGGATATGCTTATATCCGGGCTGCTTCTCATCCATATCGATCCCCGCAACCACTCTATAGAACCAATCCCCAATCGCCCCATAGGCATAATGGTTAAAGGAGTTCATATCATCGCTCCAGAAGGAGCCGTCTTCTTTGATACCGTCCCAATGCTCCCAAACGGTCGTGGCACCCTTGTTAACCGAGTAAAGCCAGGACGGATATTCCTGCTGATGAACTAGCTTGGTCGCTACATCATGGTAGCCATTTTCAGACAGAACCAGGCAAAGATAAGGGGTACCCACAAAACCTGTGGTTAAGTGGAATTTGTTTTCCTCAATATGACCCGCCAAAGACTTGGCCACACGTTTCTTAACCTCACCCTCAACCAAGTCAAACATAAGAGCAAGAGCATAAGCCGTTTGGGTATCCGCAGCAAGCCGACCATTGGGAGTCACGAACTCACACCTAAAATTCTGAACGATCTGCTCATACAGCCTCCTATATTCCCGGGCATCTTCCGCTCTCTGCAAAACCTCCGCCGTTTGGGCAAATAACCTTGTTGAGTAAGCATAGAAAGCTGTTGCAATCAGATCCTTGGGAGTAGCCCCAATATAGCTGTTTTCTTTAGCATCCAGACCCAGCCAATCCCCGAAATGAAATCCGCTATTCCATAGGAATTCATTATCGCCTTGCTTACGGATGTACTCGACCCAAGCCTTCATGCTCTCATATTGTTCTTCCAACACTCTCACATCGCCGTAACATAAATATACCGTCCAGGGACAGATGACAGCCGCATCTCCCCACGCAGAAGAAGAATGATCTCCCTCAAGAATATTTGGAATAACAAAGGGTACACCGCCATCCGGCAGCTGGTCCGCCTTCAAGTCCTTCAACCATTTGGTGAAAAAGGACGCTACGTTCATATTAAACGCGGCAGTTCGTATAAAAACCTGAGCATCGCCCGTCCAGCCCAGACGCTCATCTCTTTGCGGGCAATCCGTTGGGATGTCCAGGAAATTACCTTTCTGCCCCCATACGATGTTGCTTTGCAGTTGATTAATAAGCGGATCGGAACATTCAAAGCTTCCTGTAGGCTCCATATCGGTATGAATCACTCTACCCCTGAAGTTGTCGAGCGAGAGTTCTCCCGGGTAACCTTCTACCTTCACATAACGGAACCCTTGAAAGGTAAAATGAGGTTCATAACTTTCCTGGGATCCACCCTTGCAAATATATTCGATGGTTTGTTTGGCTGATCTCAAATTGCCCAAATAAATGTTGCCATCCTTATCAAGGACCTCTGCATGTTGAAGAGTGATCTTGTGCCCTGGACTTCCTTTTACTTGAAAGTGGATCCATCCCACCATGTTCTGTCCCATATCCAAAACAGTGTCCCCGGCAGGTGTTGTAAAAACACTAACAGGTTTAATGGTTTGAATTACTCTTGTCGGCAAGTTTTCCTGCGCCACCAATGTTTCTTTGGTATGATCCAGAAGAGTGACAACCCGCCAGGCCTCATCTCCATAATCTGCACAATTCCAACCTGCCTTTTCCAATCGGGCATCATACGACTCCCCATAATAGATTTCCGAGATTAGAATAGCACCTGTTTCTGCTTTCCAAGAAGAATCGGATGCTATTACCACTTCACTGCCATCTTCGTAGGTAATGTGCAATTGGAGCAAAGCCGCTTTGATGTCGCCAAAAAGGCTTTTTTCACCCTTCCACCCAAGGGTTGCTTTATACCATCCACTTCCAAGGATGACCCCAACAGCATTCCCGCCATCTTGGAGTAATGAAGTGACATCATAAGTTTGATATTGCAATCGTTTATTGTAACTGGTCCAACCCGGGGTTAACAATGCGTCTCCTACGCGCCCCCCATTAAGATGGAGTTCATAAACCCCCAAGCTGGTGGCATAAATCCTGGCCTTAGCTACTGTTCCCTGGATTGAAAATGATTTTCGAAGCAGATAGGCAGGTTCCGATTTTGTCTTGTCCGCTGACATATCTGCAGTAATCCAATCAGCCACCCATTCATCTGTACCTAAAAATGCCGTTTCCCAATAAGCCGTTTCACTCCACTCTGAAGTGCGTCCTTGCTGGTCCCAAACCCGGATTCTGTAATAATATCTGGTTCTGGATTGCAAGCCTGGCCCTCTTGGTTTTAAGGAATCCGTCCCGATGGGGTTAGTTTTATATTCACATGTTGCTGTCTTGACTATGAGTCTGCTCATTATTAATATTTCCTCCCGCTCAAGTCGTGTTTATAAAAAGGAAGCTTATGAAAATTGCATCCTTTGTTTGAGAATAACATGATTTTCATGCTATTTTAGGGGGGAAAACAGATATTTATAGGGGGCATTCCGGACTTGCTGTCGAAACAATCATCTCCTTGACCCTTCCTACTTGACCATTGGTAAGGCGAACCTTTATTCCATGAGGATGGGTGGATGAATTGGTGAGGATGTCCTTAACAATTCCCCTGGTTAGCTTTCCGCTGGTCTGGTCTTGTTTCAGGACGATATTTACCTCCACACCCAGTCTAATGGCTGCTCTGCTATGTCCGTTCATTGTCCCATTCCATTCTTATCAAAAATTTCAAATGTAGTTATGATAAAATAAACTGTTAGTATATTGCCCACCACAAGAGCAGGAATACCGTATAGAAAAATGTTTTTTTTCGTCTTATGCCGCCATCTCTTCATGCCAATCCATGTACCTGCAGCCCCTCCAATTGCCGATAACAGAAAAAAACTTTTTTCGGAAATTCTTCTCTTCCCTTTTCCAGCCCTTGATTTATCGATTCCCATGGTGATAAAGCAAACTATATTTATAATGACTAAATAGATCAGGAGTATTTTCACGATAAAAGGCCGTTTATGTGCACTGAGCCATACTCACGAATGCTGATCACATAAATGGAGTTTGGTCCGAGAGCTTTCTCCATTAAATACAGGTAATCTGGAATATCTTGATTCGGAAGAAAAACAAGGATCCCTCCGGCAAAACCACCGCCATGAACTCGACAAGCACCTGCCCTTTTCTGTTTCAGAAAGGCTTCTGTGATTCCTAATGTAATGCAGACCCCTTGTTCACTTGGGATCGTTCCTATGTAACAATTTTGCAAAAGCTTCCATGAGGAATTGCCGGACTCCGTAATGAGCTTAAGAAACTGCGGAAAATTATCATTCTTTAAAGCCTCAGCCTGTTCTTCAACCCGTTGATTTTCAGCGAAAAAATGCATGGCTCTTAATAGCGCCCGATCACTCAGTTTCTCTCTAAGCTCAATCATATTGTCCAGAACTTGATCCAGAGAGATATCCCGGCAAACCCTACCTCCCAGAGCTTTGGCCACGGATGTCATTTCATTGGGGACAGCTGCATATTCATCGGTTAAATCTGCATGATTCGTCCCTGTATTTACAATAATCAGGCTATGATCCTGCTTGGAGAAATCGAACCCAATACTTTCGATCAGCGGGTTCTTGGGATCCCTAAAATCAATGGACACTAGACCTCCATGACCACAAGCCATCTGATCCAGAAGTCCCGAAGGTTTATCCCAATATGCATTCTCGGCGAATTGTCCAATTCTTGCTTGAATTACGGTATCTAGTTTTCCTTGATTATAAAATGTATTTAAGATTGTGCATATTAACATTTCAACCGAAGCGGAGGAACTTAAACCTGAGGCATTTATGACGCTGCTCGACATATTGGCTTGAAACCCGCCAACCTCATAACCAAACTTCACGAATCCTGCGGCTATCCCTCTAATTAATGCTGTTGTTCCGCCTTCATCCTGCTTTTTGTCCAATTCATTTAAGCTTATGATAAAAGGTTCGGGATACCCTTCGGAATAAACCGTTATATTTCCGTCATTGGTTCTGGCAGCTGCTGCGATGGAATCCAGGTTAATGCTTGCCGTTAAGACTTTTCCGTAATTATGATCGGTATGATTCCCGCCAATTTCACTTCTCCCAGGCGAACTGAATAGCTCCATATCTGTATCTTGGAAATTATCGATAAACCCATGGATTAATTTAATATATCTCTCAATCTGAGCTGTAATGACCACTTCTTGTTTATCATACATTTTGGCAAATAATTGTCTTGTTATTGGACTTTGTAATAAATTTAATGTTTCTTGTTTATTTGGCATGTATTGAACCTCCCGATATTATCAATCAAGATTTCAATATAGCGCAAAAAACCCATAAAATCAATGATTTTATGAGCCGGTTTCTATTAATAAATTTCTTATTTATTCAAAAATTCCTTCAATCGTGTATATTCGGTTTCATCAATTTCGCCACTGGCAAACCGCCGCATTAATATGGCTTCCGCTTCAGCCTTTCCATCGAAACGGCTATGATGCCCGTTAAAACCACCGTAGTGCCATCCGCCATGACGGCGATATGCCATAATTTTAAAAACTAATAACATAATAAGAAGCGCTAAAATGATAAAACCAAACGGATGAAAACCATGATGCTCCCACATATACAACATCTCCTTTTCATTATCGAACCAAATCCAACATTGTTAATTTCGTGTCAAACCCCAAGCCCGACGGACAAGA
>DASWUO010000508.1:0-6907 GCA_036401615.1 Bacilli bacterium
TACGGCAGCTGGCTGGCATTGTATCGGATCTGCCCTTGGATCCCATTCAAGATCCGCAAGGTCCTTATACTTAGCCCCTTTAGCTTTGCGTCACTGACTTTCGCCAGCTTTGCTATTATCGATATTCAAGGATGGTTTGTAGAAATTTGTCGATTAATATTATTATATCATACAAAGAAAACCAATCATTTTATATCCTACTAATCTACCAATTTTCTTCTATTAACTAGGTCCTAAGACCTATTTACTTGCCAAAGGTCTCCAGAAACTGAATAACCACAGGGCCAAGCAGGATAATAAAGAGGCTTGGGAAGATAAACAGGACAAGGGGGAACAGGATCTTGATGGGGGCTTTCATCGCTGCTTCTTCGGCGCGTTGTTTGCGTTGATCCCGAACCTCCAGTGATTGTACCCTAAGCACCTGAACCAAGCCGATCCCAAGTTTCTCCGCCTGCAGAATGCTGTTTATTAGAGAGCGCATTTCATTAAGTACGATTCGCTCCCGGACGCCGATTAAGGCTTCCCTTCTTGTTTTGCCAAGCCGGATTTCTTCCAAACACCTGCCGAATTCCGTGGCCAACACGCCGCGTTTCTTGGAAACCAGCTTGCTTAGGGCGGAATCAAATCCCAAGCCTGCCTCGAGACTCACGGTTAACAGATCCAACACATCCGGAAGCTCCCGCAGGGCCAGATAGGCGCGTTTCTTGATTCGTCCCCGAAGGTATAAGGGTGGAATGAACACAGCCATCAGGAACCCGGCAGCTATAAGCAGCAGCTCGGCACCTAAACTGACTTTCAGCATAATGCCATAGGCTCCCCCAAGGATGGGCAGCACCACACATAAACTGACTTGCAGCAAACGGTAGTCGAAAGGGGTCATGCCATAAGGAACTCCAGCTTGCAGCAGCTTCAGATCGATCTTGGCTTCTTTCACTCCTAGAATACTGCGCCGGAAGCTTCGCTTGAAGCCTATCCACAACGGCCTTATCAGCCGTCCCGGCAGAGCCGCAAACCACAATGGCGGCTTGGTGCCTTCCTTCGGGAGGGCTGGGTCTTCCCCGTCTTGTTCCCAACCTGAACCATGCTCCATCCCCTGCTCATTGTTCATATAGAAAGACAATCTGCGTTTTATCCGCTGCTTTCGCTCGTCATTGAAGATAAACAGAGTATAGATAAGCAGTGTAACACTCAAGAAAAAAAACAAATACATCATCATGCTACACCTCAATTTTGGTTACTTTTCGAATTAGGGCAAATCCTACAAAACCCGATATAATGCCAATGGAAATCATAAGAATGCCAAGGGGATGATTAAAAAAACTGGAGATGTATGCCGGCTGCAGCAAATAAATTACTATCCCGAGCGCAACGGGCAAGAGCCCGATGACAATGCCGGAGAGCCTTCCCTGTGCGGTTAGCGTCAAGATTTGGCGCTGAATTTTGTTCCTGTCGCGGATGGTCTGCACAATGGTCTCCAGAATCGCGGCGAGATTGCCGCCGACTTGTTTCTGGATTAGCACGGCTTGGATCAATAAATCCAAATCTTCACTGGGCATACGCTCCTTCAGCATCTGCAGCGCATCTTCAATGTTGCTGCCGTATTGCATTTCTTTTAAAACCGTCTCCATCTCTTCCTTATTGGGCGATTCGGACTCCTCCGACACTGTCTTTAAGGACTGGGCGAAGCTAAATCCCGCACGGAGCGATCCAATGATCGTCATAATCATGTCCGGCAGACCGTCATTAAATTTGAGCAGCCGCTTGGATACCCGTTTGTTCACCCACCATCTTGGAAACAGATAACCCGCCCCCAACCCGGCAACCATCATTATCCAACTGGAAAAGAGAAGGTACATCACTCCCCCGAACAAAGCCGTTAAGATCCATTGAAAAATAATATACTCCTCCGGCTTCATCGCCAGTCCCGCGCGGTTCAATAATTCCTCAAGCTTTTCGTTTTTTTGTTTAGAGAGCACTCTTTCTTTAACCGATTTTTTATACAGTTGGATTTGCAGCAGGACGTTCATTCTCTTGCGGTCCAGCTTCTTGCCGCTGCCATTTAGTAAATAGCTGGCCATGCGTTTCTCCATCTTTTTGTTGGAGAGGAAGAATAGCTGCAGGAAGTAGCTGAAGAATAGGAAGGCCGACAACAGAAACAGCAGCAAAATCAGCAGTTTCATTGTGTCCACTCCTCTTCACCCATAAAGACATTCGGCGGAATATAGATGCCTGAGGACTCGAGGCGTTCGTAAAACTTCGGGCGAACCCCGGTCGGAACCAGTTTCCCTTTGATTTTGCCATCGCTATCCATCCCTTGCTGCTTGAAAACGAAGATATCCTGCAGAACGACAACATCGCCTTCCATGCCTTGAACCTCTGTGATATTGGTAATTTTTCTATTGCCGTCCTTCAGCCTGGATTGTTGGATGATCAGGTCAATTGCGCCGGAAACCTGCTCGCGAATCGCTTTCACCGGCAGCTCAATTCCCGCCATCAGCACCATCGTTTCCAGACGGGCAATCATATCCCGCGGACTGTTGGAGTGGCCGGTCGCCAGTGATCCATCGTGGCCGGTGTTCATGGCCTGCAGCATGTCCAAAGCTTCAGCACCCCGCACCTCTCCGATGACAATACGTTCAGGGCGCATCCGGAGGGAGTTCTTCACCAAGTCGCGAATCGTCACTTCACCCTTGCCCTCGATGTTCCTTGGGCGCGATTCCAACGAAATGACGTGCGCTTGCCACATCTGCAGCTCCGCAGCATCTTCAATCGTTACAATCCGTTCATCGCTCGGGATGAAGGAGGATAGCACGTTCAATGTCGATGTTTTTCCTGATCCGGTGCCTCCGCTTACAAATATATTCAGCTTGGCCTTGACACAAGCCTCAAGGAATGTGGCCATCTCTTGAGTGAGTGTGCCGAAGTTGATCAGGTCATCAATAGTGAACGGATCTTTGGAGAATTTCCGGATGGTGATGATGGGGCCTTTTAGCGATAGGGGAGGGATGATCGCATTTACCCGGGAGCCGTCCGGGAGCCGAGCATCTACCATCGGGCTGCTTTCATCTATTCTGCGGCCAATGGGAGCAACGATCTTCTCAATGATGTTCATCACATGTTCGTCATCACGAAACTGGACAAACGATTCCTCCAGCTTTCCGTTGCGCTCCACATATACTTGATACGGGCCGTTGACCATGATTTCCGTCACCTCCGGGTCAAGCAGCAGCGGATTGATCGGGCCATAACCGGTCAAGTCGTTGATGAGCTCATCTACTACCTTCTTGCGGTCAATGCTGCCGCGGAAGGACTCATCGTCTTTGATGATCTGCACCGCCATTGCGTCAATTTTCGGGACGATGATTTCCACATTCTGATCCTTGAGCTCATTCATGATCTGTTTATGCAGCAGGTTTTTTAATTCTTGATGTTTGCTAATTCGGCCTGTTCGCTCCTTCGCTTGGGGATCCACTCTTTTGAGCTGCCGGAATGAGCTGATCAGGTCCTTTTTCACCTTATTGTGGGGATGATTCGGGTTGCTGCCTTGCCCCTGGTTTTGACCGTGGCCAATTCCATGCCCCTGTCCTTGACCTTCGTTATCTGTATTTGGCTCAGATGGAGACACCAGCGTAGATTGCCCGTTCTTGGCTTGTATTCTATCTAATAAACTCATAGATGCGACCTCCTTCATTGAGCATTTTTAAAGAAACAGTTACGTCTTCACCGTGCGAATAAAGATGGACTGCAGGAATGATGGGGCTTTCGGCTTAAATAAAGTGATTTCCCGCCGGGAGATCATATGCTCCGCCAGCTTGAAGACAGCTTTGGCCAGATCGGTTTTGGCATGGTTCATTACAAAAGGAATGCCAATATTCAACGACTGCGACACCAGTTGAAATTGGTTCGGAATAAAGACAGCCGTATCATCGCCGAGGATATCCGGCACATCTGAGGCTTGGATGACACTCTCCATGGTGGAGCGGTTGACGATGACTTGTACTTTGTTTCGCAAGCCGAGCAGTTCCAGCGTTTCCAGCATCATTTTGGTATTTTTGATCGTGGCCATCTCCAAATTGGTTAGAATGAAGATTTGATCTGCTTTTTCAATAATCTGCAGGCTCCTGTCCTGCAAACCCACCCCAGTATCGACAATGAGATAATCATGTTGGGCCAGCAGCAAATCACATACTTTATCAATTACCGGAGCCGTAACCAGATCTGCATATTCAGGGCGGTCCGGTGCGGCCAGCACCTTAACTCCGCTGCTGTGGTGGATCAGGTAATTGGAGAGGGCATGTTGATCGATGGTATCTATTCCCTCCACAACGTCCTTAATTGAAAAAGTCGGATGCAAATCCATAGCCAAACAAACATCGCCAAACTGGAAGTTGCCGTCCACGATGCTGATTTGAATGTTATTCTTGGATAAGGCTACAGCCAGATTAACCGCTAATACGGTTCGGCCAACTCCACCCTTGGCACTGCAGACTGCGATCATTTCCCCGCGTGATTGTTTAGGTTTGATTCCTTCTACAGCTTGATCATTCGACATGATACTCCCCTCCTTCAGGCTCACTTCGCCACTTGTTCTTGTTCAGATGTAATGATGCGTGTGTACAACGCCAAAGTAATATTCCCCTGCTCATCTGCATTGACCAATTTCACCGTATCTGATGCATTGAGCTCCAAGGAAACTGAGCTGTATTCGGCATATTCCGTTTCCGCATCCACTTCCACCATTCTTCTGCCGATGGCCAGCACCCTGACTTTCTGCAAAATCAATTCCGTATCAATTTCCTTTGTGGTCTCATCCGTGATACTGACGATGACATCCACATAATCCTCCGGCTCAATTAAGTTGGAAACCGATTGAACAAAATTGACGCCTACGGATACAGCGCGGTAACCGTCTTTTATCCGTCGGGAAACGATTAAAGCTTCTTCCAAAGTATCCGCTAAGCGGGTTAGCGTTATCGGCTCTCCAGCCGCTATGTCGGAAGTGGCAAACTTGCCCACCAGACCGGATGTCTCGCTGATTGTCCCTTGGTGAAGACCGTTTAAGGGAACTTGCTTCTTCTCCAACATGCTTGCGGCTACCAATTGGTTCTTCTTAATCGTTTGTTTGCTTACTACAACATCCACCATCGTTTCTTTCACGATTACGGCTTGATCCATTTGGCTCATATACTTGTAAAATAGCAAAGTCGTAAACAACCCCATAACGATCGCTAAAGTTAATATAATTTTTGATCTCATGCTCTCCCACCTACTCCGTTAGTCTGATTGCATATGCGCCTTTATCTCCAGCGTCCGAATCCCCTGCACCTCCGCCGGCTCTGCGAATAAACTTGCCTGTAATGGCTGTGTCGTGTGCACTCATTGGTTCTGTAATGTAGAAATAGGCAAATCCGGTGACCTTGACTGATTTTAATTGTCCAGATTCATAATTGTATGGCGTATATACAGGAATCAATATTATTCTCGAACAATCTCTAACATGAATATCACCGCTCAGATTGGGACAGTTGTCTATACGCTCCTGCACTGCGCTTCGTGTTTTTCCTGAAATGTTCCCTGTTTGTGTATCAATCTTGTCATTAATTTTTATCTCATTGTCATATCCAAATCTTAAATTATCTTCATAAGTCTTCGCACCCGTTCCACCCAAGGCCAGAACTCCGAAATTCCCGACCTCCACCTCCGTTTGATCTACCTTCAGCTTATACGTTACGTTATATTCCAATTGGACCGAATCATCGATCCCTAATGGAGCCACACCCGTGGCTCTCCCCATGACCATGACTTCGGCAGCTGCATGTACATCCACGTCCGCAGTATTTTGACCAAACAGTCCGGCAAAAGTTAAGGGAACCGCCTTGCTGATATCCACTCCTACTTTATTATCATCCTCTATTGTAGTATCAACCAGACTATCTTCCTCTTGATGATCCGCAATAATCTGATTGACGACGGTTTTCACGGCAGCTTCCGAGTTCATCAGTTCTTGAGCCCCCGACAAGGCTGCGGCATTGGCCGCTTTCTGCATATGGGTTTTTTCCACATAAACCGTGCCAACATCCATAACCAAACCGGTCATCGAGAGCAGCACAAGCATGGAAATTGAAACAAATACAATTGCGCTGCCCTGCTGCTGCTGAGCCAGTTTTTTAAATAAACTTGCCACAATGGTTACCCCCTTACTCCACTCTAATGGTCGAGTCGGTATTGATCGTAAGCGCCGGCAAAATCGATGAAATGACCGGCGTCATGTATTCATAAGGTGTACTTACCGTTACCGTAACATAGTCCCCGGAATCTCTGCTCGCTTGAGCCGGTGTAATGTTTACAACAACCGCCGCCGGGTCAGCCGGATCCAAATAATCTAAGGTAAACGCCCTTATTTCCGCATCCCCGCTGCCCAGTCCGCCCAATCGGACGGCTTCTTGTGTTGCCATATTCATATTCATATACGTATATAGAATCCGCCCAAAATCGATCGTGCCGCACAGCAGCAACAGCAGTACAGGCAGCAGCAAAGCGAATTCAACGATAGATTGGCCTTGTTCATTATGACGCAATTTCCGCCATGCACTTTTCCTCATCTTGTTCAAAACATTGACCCACTCTATCTTTCTCATGTCACAACCATCCCTTGTACAGCAAACTTGCTACAGCCCCGCCCGCTATGGCCAAACCATAAGGGTAAGTCTGCGTTTTCCATTCCTTGCCGAAAGCCAAAGGGATTCTGATCCCATGGCTTAGTCCAAAAATAAAATAAGCCAGCGCCCTCATCCGCTCCGCAAACCCTTTGCGAAACAGGAGGATCGCGACCGCTAAGATCCCGCCGAGCAAAGACATATAAATGGCTGCCGTTAGTACAAAATAGGTTCCCTTTAAAGCGCCGATC
>DASWUO010000509.1:0-5333 GCA_036401615.1 Bacilli bacterium
AATACCCCGCTGCTTCCACACATACTCTGGATCGTTCATTCTGGGATCAGAAGGCAACTCAGATGAATGTATGGAACGCCTGTCCAACGGAACAGGAAAATTAGACGATCGGGGTTGCCCGATGACTTTCTGTTGTTTATCTATTAATTGTTGAATTCTTTCCTGTCTGCGTTTCTGGTTTGACATACACCCATCCCCCCTACAAGAGTCTATGACTCAGGAAAGAGAAATATGAGCTTAAGTCCAGAACGTTAATAGACAGGCGTGTGTTTTTGGTGCATTTTAATACTCAAAACGATCCCGATACAAATCATGTTAATTAATAGCGAAGATCCGCCGTAGCTAATAAAAGGCAGCGTGATGCCGGTCAAAGGCATAATCCCGATAAGCATGCCGATATTCTCGAAGATTTGAAACACAAACATAGAAACTACGCCGATAATAATATAAACACCGCTCAATTCAACGGTTTGAATAGCGATAAGAATCATTCGGTAAATCAACAAGAAATACAGCAGCAACAGTACGGAAGAACCCACAAAACCAAATTCCTCGCCAATGACAACGAATATAGAGTCTGAATAAGGAAACGGTATAAAACCTTCATGGAGGGAATTTCCCTTCAGGTAACCATCCCCTGACAATCCTCCTGATCCTATGGCAATTTTGGACTTAGTGACCTGATAGCTGCTGTCCTTAAAGGCTTCTGCACTTTGCCTTCCCGTTGAATTATCGGGATCGATAAAGGTATCAATTCGTTCCAGCCAATGCCCGCTGCCCTTTGATTCCAGAAAGACATACACTTCATCATGATACTTATCAATGAGGAAGATAAACATAAATAAAAAAGCAATGATTGCTGCAGTGCCGATCAAAACATAAGTATATTTAATATTGCCAATCCAAGCCATTCCGAGAAAGATTACAAGGTAAATAATCGCGTTCCCCAGATCCGGTTGAATCAACACTAAGACAAACGGAATAAAGGCGATGAGCCCGAGAGGAATGACATCCCCTCCCAGATTTAACCGGTCACCGTTACGCCTTGAGATAAACCAGGCAATGGAGATAATTAAGGTTAGTTTGACCAGTTCAGCAGGTTGAAACAATAAGTTATAGGGTAACTCAAACCATCCTTTGGCTCCGTTAATCTCTGTTCCGAAGAAGTATACGGTTACCAATAATATGACGCCAATCAGGTAAATGTATATGGAAAACCTTACCCAAATACGATAATCTATGAAGGATGTTATTAATAGAACAATAAATCCCAGGCAATAGAAAACTAAATTTTTCATATCATAATTGGTATAGCCCGTATTACCCAATATAGCGCTTTTGATAACGAGAGTGCTTGCGCCCATAAACAAGATGAGAATGAGCAGAATCGGCCAATCTATTTTTTTTACTTTGAATAACATAATCTAACCTACTCCAAAAAATCGTTTAATTTTTTTAAAGAAGCTTTTTTTGTCCTCCAGCACCATAAGCGGCACAGAATCACCCAAGATACGGCGGGCAATGTTACGGTAGGCTATCGCAGCCCTGGAGACAGGATTCATAACCGTAGGTTCTCCTGAGTGGGCGGCTTTTATCACATATTCATCATCAGGAACAATGCCTAACAAATCAATAGACAGGACAGAACAAATCTCATCGATATCCAGCATATCGCCTTTCTTCATCATATTGAAGCGAATCCGGTTAACGATTAACTTGGAGCCGAAGATTTTATTGGCTTCCAACAATCCTATGACACGATCGGCATCTCTTACAGCGGCATTCTCCGGTGTTGTCACCACAATGGCCCGGTCTGCTCCGGCAATAGCATTTCTAAAGCCTTGTTCAATCCCCGCCGGGCAATCTATGATGACAAATTCAAAATCTTGTTTTAATTGAAGGATCATCTCCTTTATAGCATCAGGAGACACAGCATCCTTATCCTTGGTTTGCGCAGCCGGCAGCAAATATAATTCGTCAAACCTCTTGTCCTTAATTAGCGCTTGCGCAAGCCTGCACCTGCCTTCTATCACATCAACCAGATCATAGATAATCCGGTTTTCCAAACCCATGACAACATCTAAATTTCTTAAACCAATATCGGTATCTACCATGCATACCTTCTTACCTAATAAGGCCAAGGCTGTTCCTAAATTTGCGGATGTTGTGGTTTTACCCACCCCTCCTTTACCGGAAGTAACTACGATTGCCTCTCCCATTGGATTGTCCTCCTTAGAGTTAGTTCGACTTAAAATGGATTCTTCATTTTTGAGAAAAAACTTTCTACGTTTGCATAAGCTTAAATTCATAGGATCCTGGCCTAATTCGCTGCAAATGGGCAATTTTATCTATTTCCATGGTATTTTCCTTAAGATAAGCAAATTCCATAAAAGCTTCTTCGATGCCCCATTCATCGGGAGGCCTGCTAATCACGCCCGCAATTCTCAACTGAGTTGGCTTTAGATGGGAGGCCGCAATAATAGCTTCTTCATTACCGGAGCTTCCCGCGTGTGCCACTCCCCGCAGTGAACCCATAATCATCAAATCACCTGAACAACTAATGGCCCCCCCTGGATTGATGTCTCCAAGAAACAGCAAGTTGCCTTCATGATGAATCACTTGACCTGATCGAACAATTCCTTTCATTACCTTAAGGTTCCCGTTCGTTGAATGATTTGCGTTTTCACTTGAAACCTCCGATTCGATGGATTGAATAAGCAAATTTCCGCTTAGACCCATTAATCGCCGAATCTCTTTTTTCTGCTCATCCGAAACTTGTCGTTTTCCCAGTTTAACATGGACGTGTATAATAGGACCTGTTAGGATCCTTTGATGCGTTTTTTCAAGCTTATGCTGAAGCTCCTTGAGCAAGCCATCGTAGTCACAGGCATCATCCAGAAGAAAAACTAATCCGTCTTTTACTCCCTTAATCGTAACCAGATGCTTTACTGCAGCCATAAACGATCATCCTCCAAACTATACAATTCGGTTCACCCTTAGAAATTTCCTGCTTGTTAAAAAGTGAATTTTCATGGATTAATCGTTCTCTTGACGTTTATTGCCGATTCCCTCCAGATAATTGCGGGCAGGAATATAGATAAGCAGGGCAAATAATAGATTAATAACCAGACTTGGCAGAACAATCTGCATAAGTGCCCAACTGAATGAAAATTCCACAATTCTAAACAAACGATACAAAGCGTAGACAATTCCTTCATAAGTAAAGATTCCGACAAAAATGGCCGACAAAGCTGAAAACATACTTAGATGGGCACTCCGAAAGATCAACCCGATCAAATAACCGGTTAATCCCATACTGAAGGATTGGAGGCCTACCGTATGTCCAAAGTAAATGATGTCTTGAAGCAAACCGAAAATCAATCCAAAAACCAAAGCGTAGTAACGGTTCATGAATATAGCCATATAGAGGATGGTGACAGTTATAAAATGCGGGGCCACCTGAACATGGGTTGACCAAACTTCAGGAATTAACCAGGGAATCATGGTGCCTTCCAACAAAAATAACAAAATAAGAAACCAAATCAGGTTACGCTTCATATTTCACCTCACAGAAACTTATGGACGGTGCAGTTATTTCCCTTCAGGCACTTCAATTACAAAAACCTCGCGTAAATGTTGGAACTTCGCTGCAGGTTTAATATAAGCCGTATAGGTAATTCCAAACTCGCCCATTTGTTTGGATATGACGGTTCCAATGACGATCCCGGGAGGGAATACGGACCCCAATCCTGAGGTTATAACAACATCACCGGCGGCTAGGGGATCTTCTTTGGAAATTTTCGTCATCACGAAGACCAGGGAGCCGCCGTCTACTGTTTCATCGTAGCTCTCTACAATGCCAAACGATTTGTCTTCTTTGCCTGCTATTGTGGCTGCAATGGCTTTGGTGGTATTCAAATTGCTATTCATGTTTGTGATCAACTCAACGCTTGAGGTGAAGGCGGAAACGCGCTTGATGATACCAATTAGGCCATCCGTTGAAACAACCGCCATATTGGCTTTCATGCCATCTTTCTTGCCAAGATTTATGGTTACGGTATTGTTATATGGATCGGGACTGTCTGCTGTTACATCGGCATAATGCCGGACATAATCATTTGCTTTTTTTTGTTGTTCTGTAAAATCCAGAGCTTTTTTTAATCTTTCATTCTGGGCTTCCAGTTCATTTAATCGGGCAATATCCATAGCATATTGGGATAGTGTCAGCTTCAACACCTTATTCTCTTCATATATTGTACGCAGGTTTCCCACATCCTCAAAGAAACCCGCTATATAGGCAGCGGGCTTGTAGATCAAACCTTGGGTAAAGGAGACGGTGTCCTTTAGAAACTTCTCCGGCCATGTGATTTGTTCTCTCTTCGTCAGGGTCAACCCCATAACAGCAATGAAGAAAATAAGACCAAACAATAAAATAAATAAACGTTTGTTTCCCCAGAATTTATACAAATCAACACCTCAATCTTTACCGCTCAGATCGACTGGTTGGTCCCGACTTCACTTTAAATAAATGAATGTTTTCGAGTGCACGTCCAGTTCCAATAGCAACACAATCCAGTGGATTTTCTGCTACGATTACAGGCATACCCGTCTCTCTGGATAACAGCCTGTCCAGATTTCTCAATAGCGCTCCCCCGCCTGTTAATACGATGCCCCGGTCCATAATATCTCCCGATAACTCAGGAGGGCATTTTTCCAAGGTTACCTTCACCGCTTCAACTATACTATTAACGGTATCTGACAAGGCCTCGGCTATTTCGTCAGAGGTGACAGTAATGGTTTTGGGCAACCCGGAAACCAAATCCCTCCCGCGAATTTCCATAGAGGTTTTCTTATCGGCAGGGATCGCCGTCCCGATATCCATCTTTAATTGTTCCGCTGTTCTCTCCCCTATAAGGAGGTTGTACATTCTCTTGATAAACTGGGTGATGGCCTCATCCATTTCATCTCCGGCTATTCTTACGGATCGGCTGGTAACAATACCGCCTAATGAAATAACAGCTACTTCTGTGGTTCCACCGCCAATATCCACGACCATGCTGCCTGTGGGCTCCCAAACCGGCAAATCTGCTCCGATGGCCGCTGCAAAAGGCTCCTCTATGGTATAAGCCTCTCTTGCTCCAGCTTGTTTGGTGGCATCCTCCACCGCACGTTTCTCAACAGCCGTAATCCCCGAAGGAACGGCTACCATTACTCTTGGATGGCGCGGAAACAAGGTTCGCGGCTTTTGCGCCTGGCGAATAAAGTATTTAATCATTACAGCCGTAGTCTCAAAATCTGCAATAACCCCATCCTTCATGGGTCGCACGGCTCTT
>DASWUO010000510.1:0-7437 GCA_036401615.1 Bacilli bacterium
TTATCGGAAATTAGGTTTTCATCATATAGCATCTGAAAGAGGGGTGAACTCGGGCCGAGCATAACATCCATAATAAGCTTGGTAGTTAATTCTCTTTTCAAGAGAAGCTCGCCCTCCAAACCAAGGCCGTTTTCTTTAAGTCCAAACATGCATTTGGGCAGTGAAACGGGCAATATCGTTATTTTTTCCCGCTCAAACACATCAAAAGGCTCTTCTTGAAAAAATCGTTTTATTTCCCCCTGGGGAGCAAATGTTTTATTGGCCTGATTGGTTTGGATCATGTGCATCACCAAATCGGTCTCTACTCCGCCAACTATAAATAAACACATGTTGCTTGGGTGATAAAAGGTGTTATAACAATCATATAAAGTGTCTTTAGTAATTTTACTTATCGACTCAATCGTGCCCGCAATGTCAATATGAACCGGGTGATGTTGGTACATGGCTTCAATCAGGCCGAAATACGACCGCCACTCTGCTTGATCCTGATACATTTGAATTTCTTGGCCGATAATGCCCTTCTCTTTCTCCACATTTTCATCTGTAAAATAAGGATTCTGGACAAAATTGATTAAGGTTTTTAAGTTTTTGAGAATACTCCCTGTGCTGGAGAATAAATAAGCCGTTCGGTCAAAGCTGGTAAAAGCATTAGCTGAAGCACCCTGAGAGGCAAATTGGGCAAACACATCCCCCTCCGGTTCTTCAAACATCTTGTGCTCCAGGAAATGGGCTATGCCGTCAGGCACTCTCCTCTCCTCCTGGTCTCCTACCTGAAAATGATTATCGATGGAGCCGTATTTGGTTGTAAAAGTGGCATAAACCTTACTGAATCCCGGCTTAGGGAGAATATAGACCTTCAAGCCATTCGGCAGTTGTTCGTAATACACAGTTTCTTGAACACGCTCATTCAACAAGGCTTCCATAATTCTTCAATCCCCTTTCTGATCCCGCAAGAAATAAATGGTGTCGAGCTCCGCTTGTGCCGCAACCTGTTGAATCGAACTTCTATCCACGTGTTCAATAGCTTTAATTAAACCCGGCAAGGAAGGATCGTGACCTGAGAGAATTCTGTTGAAATCAAAGGAGATCATCTCAAACGCGGAATCTTGAATTTCCTCGAGCTGGTTTACAATCATTGCTTGGGTTTGGCTAAGTTCAAGATCGCTTATTGTCCCGTTCTTGATGGCTTCCAGCTGCTCGCGTATAATGTCCACTGCTTTTGTGTAATTCTTAATCTCAATGCCCGATTGGATTGTCAAAATGCCTTTGTGCCCGTCAAGTCTGGACGAAGCATAATAAGCTAAGCTTTCTTTCTCACGCACATTGGCAAACAGCTTAGAGTGCGGGTAAGCGCCTAAGATACCGTTATACATTAACGCTGCGGGATAATGAGGATCCGCGTATGTAATGTTTGTCCTTAATCCCATATTTAATTTACCTTGATTGACATCCATCTTTTCTACAACTGTTTTCACATCACTTACAGACTCTTTGTTTGTTTGGACATGATAGGACTCCCCATGCTTATTGCGATCAAACCGGAAGGAATCTTGGACCAAGAACTCCACTTCGGCAAGGGTTGTGTTGCCAACCACGTAAAGATCTATAGGGGCGGAGTGGATCCATTGAACATACTGCGAATAAAGTGAGGATGCCGTCATCTGTGGAATCTCTGCCAGTTTCCCTAAAGCATTCAAACGAAAAGGCTCGTTCTTGAACATCTCTTGAATGCATCGTTCAGCTGCATATTTTATTTTGTCATTGATTATCGCTTCTAACTTTTTTTGAACTGTATTTTTTTCAGCGTCCACATATTTTTGTACAAAATGTCCCTCTTCCAGTGCAGGGTGAACCATGACGTCTCCCATAAACTCCAGGGATTCTTTAAGTAAAGAAGTGGAGTCCGAGACAAATTGATCTTGAATCACATCCATTCGAAATTGAACAATTTGGTTATTTCCTCTTTTGTAAATATCAAAACCAAAGCCTGCTCCATATAAATCATCTAAATGCTCGCGGAATTGTTGGGTCTCGGGCCACCTTTGCGTTCCCCTGCGCAGTATAAAAGGTACAAGGGCAATCGGAGTGACTGTCTCTTCCGTAAGCGGTTTTCCAATATATAAGCTGATAGCATAAGTTTTAAATTGATCGGTGGGCAATACATGAATTCTAATATGATTCACTGTTCCATGTTCGAATTGATTATTCTTCAAAATTCTATCTCCCCTCTTGTAGTCAAATATATTGCTTTTTGGTAAATACTATAACTAATTTGAGGGAGATATGCAATTGTACCCAAGCCTGTTGTTGTAGGTCTGGCCTTATTTGCAGAAAATATGTTTGCCGATGGTTTTCACTTGCGGACGGCCCCAGATCCATTTAGAGGTAGCTGTATCCGGATTAAAATAATAAATGCATCCACCGCTGGGATCCCAACCGTTGATGGCATCCATAACCGCTTTTTTGGCACCCGCGTTCGGAGTTAAATTGATTTGGCCGTCTGCTACGGCCGTAAACGCCCCGGGTTGATAAATCACACCGGAAACGGTTTTCGGAAAGCTTGCCGATTGCACTCTGTTTAGGATCACGGAAGCCACAGCCACTTGTCCAATATGAGATTCGCCCCGGGCTTCTCCATAAACGGCATTAGCCATAATCTGAATATCATTGCTTGATAAACCCAATCGATTAGTAGCTGTCACTTCAGCTTGCCCGCTCGCCGCACCCAAACCACCCAATAATAATACAACCGTACAAATCGCCAACAAGTAAACATGTTTCTTCATAACCTTCATCCTCCCATTCTGCATTTTTTGAATACGCTTAGTATGAGAAAGGCAGGAATCTTCTATACATTACAAGACACCCCCGCAAATGGGAGTGCCATGTTCTTGCTACGAAGTAATTCGATTATGGTGAAATTGTTCCAAAGTAACCAGCACTTCTCTTGGTTTGCTGCCTTCGTAGGGTCCTACAACCCCTTTGGCTTCCATATAGTCAATTAATCTGGCTGCCCGGGTGTACCCCACCCTCATCCGTCTTTGAAGCAGGGAAACGGATGCCTGTTTAGCTTCTACAACAATCTGGACAGCTTGATCATATAATTCATCTACTTGATCATTATGCATTTCCATCTGTTCTTCCACTTCGGGAACCAAGTCTTCCTGATACTCTGCTTTCCCCTGATTGCGCACGAAAGTCACAACTGCTTCTACTTCTTGATCAGATAGAAAGGCTCCTTGCACTCTTACAGGTTTTGAGGCCCCTACAGGCAAGAATAACATATCGCCACGTCCCAGAAGCTTCTCAGCCCCGACCATATCCAGTATCGTTCTGGAATCCACTTGGGATGAAACACCAAATGCAATTCTTGAAGGGATGTTTGCCTTAATCAAACCCGTAATTACATCAACAGATGGACGTTGAGTAGCAATAATTAGATGAATTCCCGAAGCCCGGGCCATTTGGGCCAGACGGCAAATGGCATCCTCCACATCATTGGCAGCGACCATCATCAGATCTGCCAGTTCGTCCACTATAACTACGATAAACGGCAGTAAATCACCGCCCTTTTCCTTCATCAACGTGTTATATCCCTCAATGTTGCGGGTTGTGGATTTGGAGAACAGTTCATATCTTTTCTCCATCTCTTGAACCACTTTCTTTAAAGCAAGGGAGGCTCTCCTTGGGTCGGTTACAACGGGCGCCAATAAATGGGGAATGCCATTGTAGGTGTTTAATTCAACCATCTTCGGATCGATCATGAGGAACTTTACTTCGTCTGGTTTGGCTTTATATAGAATACTTGTGATGATGCCATTTATACAAACGGATTTACCGGAGCCTGTGGCTCCTGCAACTAACAGATGCGGCATCCTGGCTAAATTGCCGACAATAGGTTGCCCCGAAATGTCAATCCCAAAAACAATAGACAGCTTGGATGATGATTCATGAAAGGCGGAAGTTTCCATAACTTCACGCATAGTTACTATAGAAACCTCCGTGTTAGGCACTTCAATCCCAATTGCAGCCTTACCTGGAATAGGAGCCTCCATCCGAATGTCTTTGGCCGCAAGCGCCAAAGCGATATCATCTGTTAAGCTGACGATACGGCTAACCTTAACACCTACATCAGGTTGGATTTCATATCTTGTGATAGAGGGGCCTCTAACCACCTCCATCACCTTAGCCCGTACGCCAAAACTTTCCAGTGTCATTTCCAGCTTCCTGGCATTGGCTTTATAATCAAGCTGTTCATTCTTTCCAAGAGACGCAGGGCGTGACAATAAATTAAATGGCGGAAGCTGGTAAGGCTTAGCACTGGGTTTATGAATGACAATTAATTCTTCATCGATATTGGAATCGGGAATGACTGGTTTCTTGACTAATTCTTTAGACTGGATAGTTATAAGCGGTTCGAGTATATCCATTTGTAAATCTGCGTGATCTTGAAAGTTACGTATTAGTGGGATAGGAGCTCCTTGAGGGCTTTGTATAATCACATCGCCATAAGGGTCTTCTTCCATGTAAGCATCCTCTTCCAACTCGCGGGATTCTTCCGTATCCTTGGATTGAAACATCTTTAGAAAAGATCTCTTCTTGAAAACTTTTTCTTTGGCGGGATTATAATTTTCTTCATCTATTTCATCGTCAGCCGCTAAATGAATGACCTCTCTGTGATTTGATTTGGGCCCTTTAGCTGCTCTCTCGCCATTTCCATTTATCCTAAACCTCAAATCTGCAATAAGTTCCCTTATCGTTGTTCCTAACCCGCTAAATAAACCTTTTGTTCTTTTGCCGATATCCACATACGATAAACCTGTAAGAAACATAAAACTTAAGGCAAACATGCAATAAACAATAAACCGGGACCCGATATCATCGAAAAACAAATAAAGGAAAGCATAGAACAAAGCCCCGATCTGTCCGCCGCCTAATTCCCGCTTATACTCCTGAATATCCCGACTGGTTACTTCCGATCTTAAATACTCTTGGGTATTTGTAAAAGGTTGGCTGATGATTTTCCCTGCAGAATGTACATCCGCCAAATCCTTAAGCTGAAACAAATTAATATGGTACAAAGTCAGTAAGCCAAGGACCAACAAAACCAGGCCTGTCTTCTTATGTGACCAAGTTTTAGGCCATTCCCGTTTAATCATGAGATGCAGCCCTATGTAAATAAATAATAATGGAACAATAAAGTACCACTGTCCAGCCAGATAAAGGAAGATGTGACTCAAGGAACGGCCTACACTGCCCATCCCGGGAATAGAACCGCGGCCGGCTAAAGAAATAATGGAAAAAATCAAGATGAGAATGCCGTAGACTTCAAGTTTTAAGTTTGAGTTGAAAGCTTTGTTATTCTTTTTTCTCTTGCCCATGCCCCACACCTCCGAAACCATTATAGCATACTATGGACATGAGGAAAATCGCCCTGAGCTTAAGCTGTGAAGCTAAAGTCAAGGCGATTTTCCTGGCATTTATTCAGATCAGTGAAGTTTAAGATAATACTTTCTTGTTGTTGTTCGAAAGAATAGGCAGAACCCGCATATCATTTACCATAGTTGAACTGCACAATGGACAAGCTGGATTATTTAAAAAAGCAAAGTTCACCCTCATCCATCCGGAACAAGTATCACTGCTGCAAGACCAAATGGAAGTGTTCTCTTTAGGGATATCTAATACTGTTTTTGGAAACAATCAAAACCCCTCCTTAGATCTATTGTAAATATTAGTATGTGGTTCCTTACCGAAAATGATACATCGTATGCCCCTTAGACTTCCATTATGATTGGCAGAATCATGGGCCTTCTTCTTGTCTGTTCGTAAAGAAAACGTCCGAGAGCTTCTTTCACATGGGTTTTCAGGGATGACCATTCATTTACATTCTCACTCATCAGCTTATTCAAGGTGTTGATAACGATTTTGTTCGCTTCGTCAAGTAATCCTTCGGATTCACGAACATAAACAAATCCGCGGGAAATGATATCCGGACCAGAGAGAATCACTCCCTCTTGTTTACTTAATGTAACAACAACCATTAATATTCCGTCTTGCGATAATAATTTACGATCCCGTAATACAATATTGCCCACATCGCCTACACCCAAACCATCAATTAAGATATTACCGGCTTGAACCTTGGGACCTTTTCTTGCCAGACCATTCTCCACTTCAACGGTATCCCCGTTGTCAACGATAAAGATGTTTTCTTTAAGTAACCCCACGGATTCGGCAAGCGAAGCATGCTGTTTCAACATGCGGTATTCACCATGGATAGGAATGAAATACTTGGGCTTTATTAGATTGAGCATCAGCTTGAGATCTTCCTGGCTGCCGTGTCCGGAAACGTGAACTCCGGAAATGGAGCCTGGACCATAAATAACGTTAGCCCCAAGACGGTAAAGTTCATTGACTGTGCGGCCGACATATTTCTCATTTCCCGGAATGGGCGTGGCTGCTATGATTACAGTATCGCCAGGTAATATCTCTACCTTACGGTGAGTAGCCCTTGCCATTCTCGTAAGTGCGGACATGGGTTCACCTTGACTGCCGGTGGATAAGATAACGACCCGATTGGCAGCAAGCTTATTAACTTCCTCGGGCTCAATGAGCATGCCATCAGGAATACGAAGGTAGCCTAATTCGGATGCTATAGAAACCACGTTTACCATACTTCTGCCAATGACCGTGACTTTTCTTCTCGTTTTATCCGCTGCGTCAATAACTTGTTGGATCCTATGGATATTTGATGCAAATGTGGCAACCACGACCCGTTGATCCGCACGGTGAAACACTTCTTCCAATTCGATGCCAACACTGCTCTCCGATCCGGTAAATCCCGGGCGTTCTGCGTTTGTACTGTCGGAAAGAAGAGCCAGTACCCCTTTTCCGCCGATTTCAGCCATTCTGTGTAAATCCGCGTATTGGTTATTCACCGGGGTTTGATCAAACTTGAAATCCCCTGTATGGACAACCACCCCTTCCGGAGTGTCCAAGCTTACGCCAACGGAATCCGGAATACTATGATTGGTTCTGAAGAAAGAGGCCTTAAAGACACCCAACTGTATTTCAGAATCTCCCGTGATTAATATCCTCTTGGTATCACCCAATAAGTTTGCCTCTTTAAGCTTGCTTTCGATTAAACCCAAGGTTAATCTGGTAGCATAAATCGGAACATTTAAAATTTTTAAGATGTAAGGCAATCCGCCAATGTGGTCTTCATGCCCGTGAGTAATTATAATTCCTCTTACTTTGTCGCGATTCTCCGTCAGGTAAGTGATATCCGGGATAACCACATCGATACCGAGCATTTCTTCTTCGGGAAATTTCAATCCGCAATCAATTACAACTATGTCGTTTGCATATTGCACTACGTACATATTTTTTCCGATTTCACCCACACCACCAAGGGCAAAAATCGATAATTTATCCATG
>DASWUO010000511.1:0-7108 GCA_036401615.1 Bacilli bacterium
CAAGCTGCCTTTTCGGGATGAATTTAGGGCGAGCTTACTCAAATTCATGCTCATCTCTTTATTAGGCAAGTGAAGGAGGTCCATCGATGATCTGTCAGGAATGCGGCAAGAAATCAGCGACTTTGCATTTTACGAAAATTATTAATAACGAGAAAAGCGAATTCCATATCTGCGAGGTATGCGCCCGTGAGAAAGGCGAAGTCATTCCGGGAACAACCAATAGCTTCTCCATTCATAACCTGCTGTCCGGATTGCTTGACTTTGAACCTTCTTCCGGCAAAGTGATAGGAAGTACGCCTGAGGCTGCACGGTGTGAAGAATGCGGATTAACCTATACCCAATTCGCCAAGCTCGGCAGGTTCGGCTGCAGCTCTTGTTACAAGCATTTCTTTGACCGATTGGAACCACTGTTGAAGAGGGTTCACGGCAGCACGATCCATGTCGGGAAAATTCCACGGCGGACAGGCGGGAAAATCAAGCATAAACGTGAAATTGATATACTTAAACGAGACCTGCAGCGCAAGATCGAGCAGGAAGAATTTGAATCGGCTGCCCAGATCAGGGATCAGATTAAAGACCTCGAAAAGAAGCTGAATGGCAATTAGGGAGGAGGATGCAGATGACGCTTGATCGATATATCGAAAATGCACTTAGCGATTGGATGAGAGAAGAAGGTCCCGATTCGGATATTATCATCAGCAGCAGAATCCGGATCGCCCGAAACTTGCAAGCTTACCCCTTTCCTATGCTGGCTACCAACCAGCAATCCAAGGAAGTCTTGGATAAGGCGGCTGTCAGCTTGAATCACGATGATCTGCAATCCATTAGCAAATTCGAATTCATTCCTCTGGATGAACTTAGCGATCTTGAGAAACGGGTGCTTGTGGAGAAGCATTTGATCAGTCCCAATCTTGCTAATGAAGCCAAGAATGGTGCCGTTATTCTAAGTGAGACCGAGTCTGTCAGCATTATGATCAATGAAGAGGATCATCTCCGGATTCAATGTCTCTGTCCCGGCTTTCAAATCAGGGAAGCTTGGGATTTAGCCAGCCAGATTGACGATATCTTCGAGTCGCAGTTGGATTATGCTTTTGATGAAAGAAGAGGTTACCTCACCTGCTGCCCCACAAATGTAGGAACGGGAATCCGGGCTTCGGTGATGATGCATCTGCCGGCTCTGGTCTTGACCCAGCAGATCAATCGTATTCTATCGGCAATTACTCATGTAGGGTTAGCAGTAAGAGGACTTTATGGTGAGGGAAGCGAAGCTATTGGAAATCTGTTTCAAATCTCGAACCAGATCACTTTAGGCCAGTCCGAAGACGAGATCATCGATAATTTATACAGTGTTGCCAGACAGCTGATTGAGCACGAACGGGCGGCACGCGGAAAGTTGCTCATTGATTCAAAGCCGCGTATCATGGATAGAGTCAGCCGATCTTATGGTATCCTGTCTCATGCTGCTATAATAGATTCTAAAGAAGCCGCCCAGCGTTTGTCTGATGTTCGCTTAGGGATTGATCTGGAATTGATCCGCAATGTTTCGGCCACGGTGATTAATGAATTGATGGTCATGACCCAACCAGGGTTTCTGCAGCAGAATGCCGGCAAGGAATTCACTGCAGATGAACGGGATATTCGCAGGGCTGAAATGATCAGGGAACGGTTGACAAGGGTTTAATCATCGAAAATTTTATTTTTTTAAATAATACTAACCAATCTACGGAGGTGTAAGTTTATGATGTTTGGAAGGTTCACAGAACGAGCGCAGAAGGTTTTAGCCCTTGCTCAAGAGGAAGCGGTTCGGTTAGGCCATAATAATATTGGTACGGAGCATATTTTATTGGGATTGATTCGTGAAGGGGAAGGCATTGCTGCAAAGGCACTTATAGCCTTAGGTTTGGGCCTTGAGAAGATACAGGACGAAGTTGAATCTTTAATTGGCCGCGGCCAAGAACAGCCTTCGAATATTGCTTACACCCCCAGAGCCAAGAAAGTCATCGAACTTTCCATGGATGAGGCCCGTAAACTAGGCCATACTTATGTCGGCACAGAACATATCCTGCTGGGTTTGATCCGTGAAGGGGAAGGTGTAGCGGCAAGGGTTCTTAACAATCTGGGCGTGAGCTTGAATAAAGCAAGACAACAGGTACTTCAATTATTGGGCAGCAGCGAAGCGGTATCTTCGAGTCACGGTACGCCTACTAACGTAAATACACCCACTTTGGACGGGTTAGCAAGGGATTTAACCGCCATGGCCAAAGAAGGCAACCTGGATCCGGTGATCGGACGCAGCAAAGAAATAGAACGCGTGATTCAAGTGTTAAGCCGTCGGACCAAGAATAATCCTGTGCTGATTGGTGAACCGGGTGTCGGTAAAACGGCGATTGCCGAAGGGCTGGCCCAGAAGATTGTGAACAATGAAATTCCCGAAACATTGCGGGACAAGAGGGTGATGACCCTCGATATGGGTTCGGTCGTAGCCGGCACGAAATACAGAGGCGAGTTTGAAGACCGCTTGAAGAAGATCATGGATGAGATTCGCCAAGCCGGTAATATTATCATCTTTATCGATGAGCTTCATACGCTTATCGGGGCGGGTGGCGCCGAAGGGGCTATTGATGCCTCGAATATCCTTAAACCCGCTCTAGCCAGAGGGGAAATGCAATGCATCGGGGCTACTACCATTGATGAGTTCCGTAAATATATTGAGAAGGATGCCGCTTTAGAGAGACGTTTCCAACCGATTATGGTCGATCAACCGTCTCCGGAAGAAACGATCCAAATTTTGTTCGGATTAAGGGATCGATACGAGGCCCATCATCGCGTGAAAATTACGGATGAAGCGATTGTTGAAGCCGTGAAGCTGTCAGACCGCTACATTACCGACCGTTTCCTGCCGGATAAGGCTATCGATTTGATCGATGAAGCTGGTTCCAAAGTCAGGTTGAATTCCTATACCGTTCCACCGAATCTTAAGAAAATGGAAAGCAAATTAGATGATGTGCGCAAAGAGAAGGATTCAGCCGTTCAGAGCCAAGAGTTTGAGAAGGCGGCTTCGTTAAGAGACACCGAGCAAAAATTACGCGAAGAACTGGAATCAACCAAGAACGAGTGGAAGGAAAAACAAGGACGCACGGACTCCGAGGTAACTCCGGAGGATATTGCCCAGATCGTAGCGAGCTGGACCGGCATCCCTGTAAGTAAACTTGCTGAGGGCGAATCAGAGCGGCTTCTGAAGATGGAAGACATTCTTCATGAGCGGGTCATTGGACAAGAAGAAGCGGTGAAGTCGGTTAGCCGGGCTGTCCGCAGATCCAGGGCAGGACTTAAGGATCCAAAACGCCCGATGGGTTCCTTTATTTTCTTAGGCCCCACCGGTGTAGGTAAAACCGAGTTGGCCAGGGCCATTGCCGAATCCTTGTTTGGCAGTGACAATGCCGTCATTCGTATTGATATGTCAGAGTATATGGAGAAACACGCCATCTCCAGATTAATTGGGGCACCTCCGGGATATGTCGGCTATGAAGAAGGCGGACAATTAACCGAAAAGGTACGCCGCAAGCCGTATTCTGTTGTACTGCTTGATGAAATTGAGAAAGCCCATCCGGAAGTGTTCAACATTCTCTTACAGGTTCTTGAAGATGGAAGACTGACCGATTCCAAAGGCCGGGTGGTCGATTTCCGCAATACCTTGATTATTATGACCTCCAACGTAGGAGCGGAAGCGATTAAGAAGAATTCATCCCTGGGATTCACAGCTGCTTCCGATGCAGGTAGAGAATACAACAATATGAAGGATAAAGTCTTAGCGGAGCTAAAGAAAAGCTTCCGTCCCGAATTCCTGAACAGGCTGGATGAATCCATCGTGTTCCATTCTTTGGATGAAGCTCATATTCTCCAGATTGTATCACTTATGTCCGAAGATTTACGTAAACGCCTGAAGGAGCAGGAAATCGACTTTGTCCTAACTGACAAGGCCAAACTATTCCTTGCCAAAGAAGGGTACGATCCAACCTATGGCGCGCGTCCGCTGCGTCGGGCGATCCAGAAACACATTGAAGACCGTTTGTCTGAGGAGTTGCTCTTAGGCACCATATCCAAGGGCAACACACTTACCATTGATGAAGAAGATGGCGCCTTAGTAGTGCAGAACGATATGGCGGAGAAGCTGGTAAAAAGTCCTGTTCAATTACCGTAATGCTATAAGCTAAGGGGAATTTAACGTCATGGTTAAAGTAAAAACGAAATTCAGCTGTCAGGAATGCGGGACGGAATCGCCCAAGTGGATGGGAAAATGCCCGGGCTGCAATGCTTGGAACAGCATGATCGAAGAAATTGAGGAGAGTGCAGTAAAGACACAGGGAATCAAACCGATCTTCGCCCATAAGAAAGATGCGGCCGTTTCAATCATTCATATAGAAAGCACCCAAGAACCAAGAATATCGACGGGAATCGGGGAGCTGAACCGGGTGCTGGGCGGGGGGATTGTCCCAGGGTCGCTTATTCTGGTTGGCGGAGATCCGGGGATTGGCAAGTCAACACTGTTATTGCAGGCTTCCTTTGCTTTAGCAGACAAGAACCTAAGAGTACTCTATATCTCGGGGGAGGAATCCGTTCAACAAACCAAGCTTCGCGCCGACCGCCTCCATGCTTTTTCCGCAAATCTCTATGTGTTGTGTGAAACCAATATGGAACATATCGAAGAATCCATTGAGACGGTCCAGCCTGATTTTCTGGTCATTGATTCGATCCAGACGGTGTATCAACCATCGATCACGTCTGCCCCAGGCAGTGTTTCGCAGGTGCGGGAGTGTACGACCCAGTTCATGCGCATTTCCAAAATCAAAGGAATTGCTACGGTCTTAGTGGGGCATGTTACCAAGGAAGGGGCCATCGCCGGACCCCGCTTGCTCGAGCATATGGTCGATTGTGTGCTTTACTTCGAAGGAGAACGGCATCATTCTTATAGGTTATTAAGAGCCGTTAAGAACCGGTTCGGCTCAACCAATGAAATCGGCATTTTTGAAATGAAGGAAACGGGGTTAACCGAAGTGCTGAACCCTTCCGAGCTCTTCCTTTCAGAAAGACCTTTGGGTGTGGCCGGTTCTACCGTAGTAGCCAGTATGGAAGGAACAAGGCCGGTTCTGGTTGAAATTCAGGCCGTGGTTTCTTCAACCAACTTCCCTTCCCCAAGGAGGATGGCGGCAGGAGTCGATCACAATCGATTGGCTTTAATATTGGCGGTACTGGAGAAGAGAGTAGGATTGCACCTGCAAACCCAGGATGTCTACTTGAATGTAGCCGGTGGAGCAAGATTGGATGAGCCTGCGGTAGATCTGGCTATGGCGATTAGTATCGCTTCGAGTTTCAGGGATCAAGCCACCCAAGCTTATGATGTCGTATTCGGTGAAATCGGCTTAACGGGCGAAGTTCGGGGGGTTTCCCGAATTGAACAACGGATCATGGAAGCGCAGAAGCTGGGGTTCCGAAGAGTGATTTTGCCGGAAAAAAGTTTAAAAGGTTGGAAGCACCCGAAGGATATCGAAGTGTTAGGGGTCAAAACGGTCTCGGAAGCGTTAAAAATAGCACTATCACTCTAATCATACGGGGAGTCAGCAATGAAAGAAGAGGAGAATATAACAAACCAATTGCTGCAGATGGTAGCTCCGGGAACCCAGTTTCGGGACGGCCTTGAGAATGTGCTGCACGCCAAGACGGGCGCTTTAATCGTAGTAGGGTGCGGTCCGGAAGTGATGGAAATCGTTGACGGGGGATTCGCCATTAATTGTGATTTCTCCTCCAATTACTTATACGAGTTGGCCAAGATGGATGGAGCCATTATCCTCAGTGAGGATGCAAAAAGGATATTATACGCCAATACCCAGCTGATCCCTGAATCCACGATTCCTTCTATTGAGACAGGAATTCGCCACCGCACCGCGGAACGGGCAGCCAAACAGACGGGTAGGCTCGTTGTATCCATTTCCCAGAGAAGAAGCGTCATTACCTTATATCAAGGGAATTTGCGTTATGCCTTGAAGGATATGGGCGTCATACTAACCAAGGCCAATCAAGCCATTCAAACTTTGGAGAAGTATAAATCCGTGCTTGATCAGGGGCTCGTTAACTTAGGGGCAGCTGAATTTGAAGAGGCGGTTACCTTGCACGAGGTCTCGAATGTGGTTCAACGGCTGGAAATGGTGCTTCGCATAAAAACGGAGATCAAGAAGTACATTAATGAACTGGGCACAGAAGGTCGGCTGATTAGCATGCAGCTGGAACAGCTGGTGGGCAAGATAGACGAAGAAGCCACGCTGCTCCTGAAGGATTACGGCAAGGATCCGGGTGATGAGAAAGTCAAAGAGATGAAGTCACATTTGAAGAAGCTGTCGCGGGACGAATTATTGGAACCGCATCATATAATTCGTATATTAGGGTACCCTTTTAATAATGGTATACTGGAAGAAAACATCCTGTCCAGAGGCTATCGATTGCTTCACCGTATTCCACGGCTTCCTCTTGTCATCATAGGAAATTTGGTAGAGAAGTTTCATCACTTCACCCAAATCATCAAGGCAACCATTGAGGAACTGGATGAAGTGGACGGCATTGGCGAGGCTCGGGCAAGGACGATTAAGGACGGGTTAAGAAGGATCCAACAGCAAGTATTCATTGACAGACATATTTAAATTGCATACAATCATAAGATGACAATAAGCCCAATATTCAGCATGCCGGGCAGCTTTTTTTGCGATAAGTGAAGGTAGAGGTGAGCTTTATGATTGCAAAATCCATCCCCAACATATTTACCATAGCTAATCTTTCGTTAGGCATTATTTCGATCATTCTTGTATTCAATAATAATATAGATTGGGCTGCGATCATGGTGATTTTTGCCATGTTGACCGATGGTTTAGATGGTCGGGTCGCCCGGGCATTAAATGTGCAGAGTGAATTCGGCAAGGAATTGGATTCCTTATCTGATGTGATCTCTTTCGGAGTTGCCCCTGCTTTTATTATGTACGTGGTCGGTTTTCAAGATATCAGTCCTGCAGCGGGTTGGATTGTGACCGCTATCTTTCCGATTTGCGGCGCTTTACGCTTA
>DASWUO010000512.1:0-3829 GCA_036401615.1 Bacilli bacterium
CTGGAAATTAGTTATCCGTATCATAATTTATTTGAAATTGATCGGTTAGTAGGCATCACTCCTCCTAACCCGGGTTCCAGGATGGCAGCGGCCGGAATGAAGATGAGTGAATATGTACCATAACTATGGAGGAGTGACGTGCACAAGCTTGTCTTATTTATCATGATGATAGTGTTCTACATGACTATATTCGCACTGCAAATAGATGAAGAATTAGCCATGAATACTTTGTTTAGGGCTAAGCATTCGCTAAACCGCTCCGTACATGCGGCTGCTCAACAATTAGACGGGGAGAAACTTGCCCGCGGAATATATTCTATTGACGCGCAAGACGCGCAGACTCAAGCTCTAGTCTATTTGCAAGAAAACTTGATGTTGGATACATTTAACGTGCCATTGACAGGATCCTTTCTGCGTTCCAAGGTTGAAGTTTTGTTGTTCGAAGTCATCAATGAGGAGCAATCCTTTCCTTTTATTTATTCAAATTCAACTTATAACTACACAGTTAAATTGCAGCGGCCGGGAGTGATTATGATCATTCAAGTCGTCTATCCGCGAATTTATAACATTATCGGACCTATTACTTGGGAGATTAAAGGTACGGCAGAATTGGTCTATTAGAATCGACATTGTTATTTTCATTGAAATTAAATGACACATAGGATCACTCTTGTAAGGTCTGCAGGGCCTGCTGGAGTGG
Source organism: Bacilli bacterium (assembly GCA_036401615.1). Classification (GTDB taxonomy): domain Bacteria; phylum Bacillota; class Bacilli; order Paenibacillales; family DASWUO01; genus DASWUO01. Next base: position 701 of record DASWUO010000512.1, read on the forward strand.
TATTTTTTTTGCATAGGAGAATCCAAAGAGGCAATAAGGTTCAAAAAAGACCCTGTGCAAAGGGGGGTTAAGAGTTATAGCCAAATAAGGTCTAAGAAGGAACCTATTGTTATTGAGCCTCTCATTGTACAAGTGCTCGCAACATTTTAAGGTCCGAAAAGGAGCTTATATCGGAATTAAAAGGTAATTTTTTGCAATAGGGTCTAATTGGGACCTTGTTGTAGCATCGGTCGATCGATCATACAAGAATTGCTGATGCTAGCTCGAAATAGTGTATAATAAGAAAAACTTGGTGGTCCAAATATTTAATCATGTGTATAGTCAGGAGGAAGCATCTGATGGTTAATGATCAGTCAAGGATGGAACGATTACAGCACAAGATGCTGCAGCAACAAATTGATGCTTGTCTGGTCTCGCAAAATGTAGATTTATTTTACTTCTGCGGATCGATGCAAACAGGCTATTTATTTATTCCTGCCCAGGGTGAAGCCTCCTTTTATGTGCGCCGGAGCTTGACTAGAGCCAAAGACGAGTCATCTGTTACGACAGATTCTTTAGGGTCGTTTCGCAGTTTTGGGGAAAGGCTGCGCCATGATTATCCCTCCCTCTTCTGCGGTCTGCAAAAACCGGTAATCTGTACAGAGTTTGATGTGCTTCCTGTACAAATCTTTCGCAAGCTTGAGGAGGTCATTCCCCATGCTCAATGGGTGGACGGCTCCTTGCTGATTCGTGAAACACGAATGATTAAATCCCAGTTTGAAATCAGCAAGATCAAAGAAGCTGCCGAAGCAGTAAACATTGCATTGGAACAGGCCCTTGCACAAATTAAAGCAGGTATGACCGAACTGGAACTGATAAGCCTCATCGAGCATGCTCTAAGAATTCAAGGTCATTTAGGAATTATGCGTATGCGCGGATATAACCAAGAAATTATCACAGGCATGGTTGGCTCCGGGAGAGCCGCAGCAATGCCGACTTACTTCGATGGACCCGCAGGTGGAGAAGGTTTAAGCGCAGCAAGTCCGCAGGGTGCCGGACGAAAACAAATCGAAAGGGATGAGCCGATCTTGATTGATATTGGATGCTGCATAGACGGATATGTGATTGATCAAACCCGGACCGTGTGTATAGGAAAGCTTCCCGAAGATTTAACACGGGCTTATGATCTATCGGAGGAGATTTTACGAAATACAGAGCATAAGCTAAAACCTGGTACGGTATGTGAAGATATATATCTTGAGGCTTATGAACTGGCGAAAATTTTCGGATTATCTGCTAACTTTATGGGATATGGCGAGGATCAGGTCAAATTTCTGGGTCATGGCATCGGTTTAGAGATCGATGAACTGCCCATCTTGGCCAAAGGCTTTAAAACCCCTCTTGAACCCGGCATGGTTATTGCCATTGAACCTAAATTTAGCTTTCCCGGCCGCGGGGTTGTGGGTATTGAAAATACGTATGTCATTACGGACAGCGGTTTTGATAAACTTACTTTTTCCAGAGAAGGGATTATTAGAGTTTAAGCAAGGAGAAGATTGGACACTTTGCTTTTTTTTTAGTAGAGTATAGGAAAGTAACCATTATTATTACAATGATAGATTATCTTTTTTTCTAAAGGGGAATGAGAATGTTTCGTTTAGGACAGAAAGTGTATATCGTTACCGACAAGTTCGAACAAGGCCTGCCCGTTGGAAATTATGCTTACATTATAGCGTATGACCGCAATGCTGATAACGCTTTTGACTATGTCATACGTGTTCCCCGGTCAAGTAAACATTTTTTTGTTCCTGCCTCAGACCTGGAGTTGGAAGAAGTGCTCATTCAATTTGAAGTGAGGCGGGTAGAAAAGGAAGCTCTTATTGATTATGCTCTGGCAACGAAGAATGAAGAGCTGTTTCGTAACATCATGAATGTGGATAAGGGACACGCAATAGAGGAGAAAAGTCCGGAAACGTTGAACCAAGAGGAATTTGTCAAACAAATTAATTTAAAAGCATGGATTTAATAGATGAAGACATTCAGGAGGCAACCGGGATAACAAACGGCTGTCTTTTTTTATGTTTCTTCTATTGTTGAGTTAGCAAAAAAACTGGGATATAATGATAAGAATGATTTTGCGTAGGAGGAAGAGCATGAGTATTACCCTTAAAGATGTAGAACACGTGGCCAAACTGGCGCGTCTTGAATTAAAAGAAGAGGAAAAGCAACCCTTTACGGAACATCTGAACGCTATATTGAAATATGCTGAGCAATTGAATGAATTGGATACAGAGAATGTAGAGCCCACCAGTCATGTAATGATGCTTTCCAATGTAATGAGGGAGGATGAAGTGCGTCCTTCCTTGCCCCTGGATAAGGTGCTGCTGAATGCGCCGGATGAAGAAGATGGCCAAATTAAAGTTCCGGCTGTATTGGAATAACCTTAGAAGGAGTGCTTAGCGTGTCTTTATTCGATCTAAGATTACAGGAGATTCATAATCAACTTATCAACAAAGAGATTAAGGTTCAAGATTTGGTCGATCAATCCTTTCGGGTCATTTCGGCCAAGGAATCAAAAATACAAGCCTTTCTTGCCCTTGATGAAGATAATGCCAGAGCAGCCGCCAAAGTGTTGGATCAGCAGTTATCCATAGGTGTTGACCCATCACGGGGTTTGTTGTTCGGATTGCCTGCCGGAATTAAGGATAATATGGTTACAGAGGGGCTGGTCACTACTTGCGCCAGTCAATTCTTATCCAATTATAAACCTATATATGATGCGACAGTAGTCAAGAAGTTAAAAACCGCCCAGTCCATTACGATTGGCAAACTCAATATGGATGAGTTCGCGATGGGCGGCTCCAATGAAAACTCCAGTTATCATCCAACTTTTAATCCTTGGAACCATGATTGCGTACCCGGCGGCTCCAGCGGAGGATCTGCCGCCGCAGTTGCTGCAGGTGAAGTTTACTTCTCCCTTGGTTCCGATACAGGGGGATCCATCCGGCAACCAGCCGCCTATTGCGGTGTAGTTGGTTTAAAACCGACCTATGGGCTTGTATCGCGCTTCGGTCTAGTCGCGTTTGCTTCATCACTGGACCAAATCGGGCCTATTACCAAGAATGTAGAGGATTCTGCTTATGTACTGCA
>DASWUO010000513.1:0-3239 GCA_036401615.1 Bacilli bacterium
AATATCCCGGATAATCAAACACGCCGGCAAATCGAATTCGAATTCGATCAGGCAGCAAAGTTCCCTCATTCATTAATTGTTTGATAGCCTTCAGGAACAAACGGGGGTTTCTTTCCTTGTAAAATATGCCGGTATAGATAAAGGTACATACTTCTCTGCTGGGCAACCTTCCCTCTCGACCTAATTCCCGGGTCCCGCTCAAGCCTTCGCCAATCTCATAATCCTCTGGATCAAAGCCATTGTGAATCACCTCAACACGCTTGATTTCTGCGGAGAATTTTTGCTTAAAATTAGCTGCAAAAGAAGGAGTAACCGTTAAGCATACATCCGATTCCCGCAGGACCATTCTCTCTAATCTGTCCTCCAGCCATTCCCTCCATCGAATGGAGGTACGATGCATGTTCTGGGTCCAGGGATCCCGAAAATCAGCTATCCAGGGCTTGTTGGTTTTTCTCTTCAGATAAAGTCCAACTAAATGGTTTGTATACGGGGCAGAGGTAGAAAATATCATATCCATTTTATATTCGGACATGATTCTCAACCCTTTACGGAGGGCGGCGGGGAACCATAGAATTTGATCATCCGGAATTAGGATATAAGGTTTAACCCCTTTAACAGCAGACCTTAACAGCTTCTTTATTCGGCCTGTGATGCTTAAATTAGGCTTGTCTCCTGTTATTGATGAACTGGACACATTGGCCAGCTTGCCTGGAGACAACTCTTTGGTGCGATGAATAAATACACTGGAAGGAAGCCCATTCAGCAGAGTGGGATCCAACGAAACATGATATGCGGGTTCCACTGTCAGAACGTGGACCTCCCATCCAAATTGAACAAGGTATTTGGCCATCTTCAGGGCGCGCTGAACCCCCCCTCCGCCAATAGGCGGGAAAAGATATGCAATGATCAGCACCCTTCTGCAGGAGTCATCTATGGCGTCAGGCAAGGTGTCACTTCCTCTAAATTCGGATTAATGTTGCATCCGTGGGGATGCTTTTGGGAATTCTATTTTTGATATCCAGAAGCACTGGGTCTTTTACCATAGAGAGGACCACACTGTTCCAATCCAATTCCAGAAACGCTTCTTGCACTGTCAAATACACCAAGGCATCCGCCTCGTTCACGGCATCTCCAAGAAATTCGACCTTATAGGAATAAGTGTTAGATACTGCCGGGTCATAGGCTTGGACAATAGCACCCGATTGTATAAGAATTTGGGCTATTTGATGCGGGGGACTGATGCGGTCATCATCGGAGAAATCCTTCATGGCCAGACCCAATAAAGCTATTTTACTGCCGTTTAACGACTTCCCCTTCTTCAACAGTTCCCTCTCCAGCATGTCCACCAGTAACTGGGGTACTGAATCATTGATTTGCCGCGCTGTCTCAAGCAGTTCAATAGAAACTCCCAACTCCCGGGCTTTGGGCTGCAAATAATAGAGGGCATTAGGAACGCAATATCCGCCCACTCCCGGCCCCGGGATCAGCAAATTAACCCTTTTATGACTGTTTGCGACTTTAATCAATTCGAAGGTGTCGATGTTCATTTTCTCGGCAAACCGGGCAAACTGCTGAACCATGGCAATGTTGACATCCCTTTGGATGTTCTCCACCACTTTGGCGGTCTCCACCACTTTAATATCTGTAATGAGGATCTCCGCTTGGGTTACATAGGACAGCACCGCTTGGGCCTTTTCCGCACTTTCCACATTAATCCCGCCCACCGCGAGCGGCATGGTAATAAATTCTTCAAAAGCTTTTCCTTCGGCAATACGTTCAGAGGAATAGGCAAGGTAGAAATCAACCCCCGCTTTCAATCCAGTGCTTTCAAGAATAGGCAGAACCAATTCCTCCGTGGTTCCCGGCACGACCGTGCTTCTTAATATGACCAAATCGCCCGTTTTCAACACAGTCGCCAACTGCTCACAGCAGCTTTGCAGGAAATTGAAGTTGGCTTCCCCATTATGGACGGGAACACCTACAGTGATTACATAGGTATCCACCATTGCAGCCGCTTCAGTGTAATCTGCAGTCGCTCTAAATCTTCCGGCATCCAACTGTTCTTTCATAATCTCAGAGATCGATTGACCATTATAATATTCTAAATGATGAGATTTTCCCTCATTAATCTCTTCAATTAATTTAGGCAATACATCTATACCAACTACGTTAGCGCCATGCATAGCATAGCTTAAGGCTAGGGGCAGCCCGATAAACCCGAGCCCTATGACTGCAACAGACAGTTCTCTTGAATTCTCCATATCATTTCTATCCTCCGACTATTCTTGTGTTCCTATTATTTCGGATCCGCCAAGGCAAACATCATTTCTCCCTCAGCCACCGTTCTGCCGTTTACTTTAGCCGTGCCTTGTGCCTTGGCAATACTTCCTTTGACTCGTGTAAACACAACTTCCAAAATTAGGGTGTCCCCGGGGAAAACTTGTCCCCGAAAACGAAACTGGTCAATCCCGGCAAATAAACCGATCTTGCCTTTATTCTCCTCAAGCATCAAAATCGCTACAGCTCCCACTTGCGCCAGAGCCTCAACAATAAGAACCCCGGGCATTACAGGATATCCCGGGAAATGTCCAATGAAATGGGGTTCATTCACTGTTACGTTCTTCAAACCTACCGCTCTCTTGCCTTCTTCTACTTCAAGAATACGGTCGATCAACAAGAAGGGATACCGGTGGGGAATAATCTCTTGAATTTGATTAATATCTAACATGGCCCACTGCTTCCTCCCCTTTTATTTAAGTAAATTGCCGGGACTTTGAATAAATTAATCGATTTCGACTTACACTAAGAGTATTCCTTCATGACCTGCAGTGGTGAAGGTTGATATAAAGTGGCACATTTACAGTTACCCAACTGTAAATGTGCCTTTTTTCCGCGCCTCAAGAATATAAATCAACGAGGTTAGAAAAGAAACTGCAATCACAAACCATAAGAAATAGATGTCATACTTCACATCATAGACTATAAACCATAAGACAGCATAGTATAAAACCGTGGTTAGTTTCCCCATAATATTGGCCGGTACGGTCCTCTTGTCGCGGACATAAGAAAAGGCAGACCAAGCGATCATACCCATTTCCCTAATAAAAATAGCGGTTGCCGCCTCCCATGGAATCAGGTTGGCATAGAGCAATGAAATAAATACAACCAACAGCATACATTTGTCCGCTAAAGGGTCCTACATAATGCCAAACTGCGTGATTTGCCCGTTTCTTCTTGCT
>DASWUO010000514.1:0-3053 GCA_036401615.1 Bacilli bacterium
GGATTATTCGCTTCAAATTCAAGATCATAACGTTCGCCGGGAGCAATGGCAATGAGCTGATCTTTAATTATTTCCGGTTCACTAAAAGGTTGGCCATCTGTTGCTGTTACTTTAAATTCATGGCCGTGGAGATGGATGTTATGCGACATAAAACCGGCATTTATAAGGCGTATGCGCACGTTTTCACCTTTTTTGACCATCATTTTTTCAATCGAGTCGCCAGATTTTCCGTTGACTGTAAAGGAATCGTACATCATGCTCATATCATGGCCTTCCATCGAAGATATATCCATGCCACTCGACATCCATTCGTCTAATACAAGGGTGTAATCACGGTCTGCATCATGATCTTTCGCTTCAACAATAAAAGCTCCATAAAGTCCCTTATCCACTTGATTTACACTGTCTTGGTGAGAGTGATACCAGTAAGTGCCGGGTACAGCGGCTTTAAATTCATAGGTAAATGCCTTACCGGGTTGAACAGCGTTTTGCGTAATGCCTGGAATCCCATCCATTGCGTTAGGTACAGGTACACCATGCCAGTGAATGGAGACAGGTTCGGGAAGTTCATTTAACAAAGTAATCTTTACCTTATCACCTTGTTTCACGCGAATTTCCGGTCCTGGTACGGAATTGTTAAAGGTCCAAACAGGAAGGGTTATTTCTGAATTGATTTCCAGATTGCTTGGTTGTGCAGTTAATGTGAACTCTTTATCGCTTATCGTCGCCATTTTTGTTGTTATTTTTGCAGCCTGACCCTCAGTTGTTTTAGTATTACCTCCGCTTTTGTGATTCATTTTTGAATGGTCCATGCCTCCCATTTTAGAGCCGGAGTTCATACAGCCTCCTAGAAAGAGGGTAATTATACCGAATACGATGAATAGTTTTAATTTCTTGATGTTGTTCATTTTAAACCTCCATTGGTATGATTTTTTCTTTCTTAAATAGTGATAAACTTAAGACAAGATGTTAATATAGATAGAGCATGAATAGAAAGATATAGTAAGTGCCTTGTTCAGTCTAATGTGATTGACATTATTGTTATTAGTATACTACAATTCGTAGTGTGAGGATGTGTAGAAATCGTGAAAGTGAAAAAATTTAACGTCTCGGAAGTAGGACTTAATCATTTCTTTGGACCGCTTGAGGCGAGAATTATGGGTATTATTTGGTCATCGGATGGAATAAGCATTAAAGATGTACAGGGAATATTAAGTGGAGAGAATCCCATATCATTTAATGCTGTTATGACCGTAATGAATCGTTTATTGGAAAAAGGACATCTTAAAAAATTCACAGAAGGATCAGGTAGAGGCCGAATCTCCTGTTACCAACCGGTTCAATCAAAAGAACAGTTTCTTATGGAACAAACTCAAGCAGTAACCTTTGGGCTTATTCAAGAGTACGGGGATTTGGTTGTCAATCATATGATAGATGCACTTGAAGGTGCAAACCCGGAAATGATTGCAAAGCTGCAAATGAAATTAAATGAAGTGAAAAGCAGGGAAAGGCCATGAAACCAATGATGAATTCTAAACTTTCATTGGCCTTAATGATGCTTGTCAGTTCATTGGTGTTACTGCAAATGGGTTTGTTCATCGCTCATCAAGTTTGGGGTATACAGTTTAAGTGGAATGTGTTTCAGTATTGTCTATCCATTCTTCAGGAAGCGACTTTGGGTCATAATATTGTGAAGATACTATTTAATCTTCTCATTGTGTATACCATTAGTCGAATGCTTTGGAGAGTTTTTATTCAATGGTTTCAATTGCGGAAGTGGAATAAGATTTTTCTTTCAAAAAAAACGAAAAGCTGACAGAAGAGATAAACCAACAATACAGGGAATGGAATTCCAACATTATGGTTGTGGAGGATGATGCGTTTGTCGCTTTAACGATGGGGGTGTTGCGTCCACGGATTATTATTTCCACGGGACTTCTCAACATGTTCCAAGAGAAGGAAGCTGAGGCCATCTTATTACATGAACATTATCATTACATTCATAGAGACCCGCTAAAGTCAATTTTATTTACCATCATGGTAGATGGACTGGGGTATATTCCGATTATTAAAGCAATTGCGGGTTATTATAAGATATGGAAAGAGTTGCTTGCCGATCGTTTTGTAATTAGACAAATGAGGTCGGAATTTTATTTAGGAAGTGTGTTATTATGTTTAACCAAATGGGTTAACCTAAATAGACCAGTTGAAGCTGTCTATTTCACGGAATCAGCCATTAATTACAGGATACTGCAGATACTTGAACCGGAAAAGCCGCTTCACATTCCTTTTTTGCACATGAAATCTATTATGGTATCAGTTTCTATATTGTTTATAATGGTAAGTGTTGTTATAGGTGGGTGTACATAACCCGCCTATTATTAAATATTTTACACTACAATATGTAGTAAATAAGGGAGGGACTATTTTGGGCACGGCTGATTTAACATTGTGGCTCGTATTTGGAGCAGGATTCCTATCCTTTATATCTCCCTGTTGTCTTCCGTTGTACCCTTCATTTTTGTCCTATATAACTGGTGTTTCGGTAAATGGATTAAAAGAGGGGAGAGGATTGTTCCAAAAACAAGCGCTTATGCACACCGTCTTTTTTATTTTTGGATTTTCCATTATTTTTTTTGCACTTGGTTTATCAGCCAGTTTTATAGGGGACCTATTTTCAGGGAATCAGGAGCTCATTCGAAAACTCGGCGGGATTATGATAGCGGTTATGGGACTTATCATGCTTGGCATATGGAACCCGAAGTTATTAATGAAGGAAGCGCGGTTTGACTTTAAAAACAAACCCACAGGTTATTTAGGGTCTATACTGGTAGGGATCACTTATGCAGCTGGTTGGACACCTTGTGTTGGGCCGATTCTGGGTGCTGTTTTAGCTTTAGGTGTAAGTAATCCCAATTATGCAATGCTGTACACGGTCTCCTATACGTTGGGATTTGCTATTCCTTTTTTCTTGATGGCTTTTTTTATTGGAAAATTGAAGTGGGTGCTGACTTATTCTAATCTCATTATGAAGATCGGTGGAGGACTTATGG